>JABMOT010000142.1 GCA_013202385.1 Fidelibacterota bacterium | reverse complement strand
GGTAGTCTGGGAATGGAAAGTATGCTTGGGAAGAGCGGGGTAGCACTGACCAAGCTAAGACCAGCAGGGACGGCTCTCATAGAAGGGTCAAGAATTGATGTGGTCACTCCTGGTGACTTTATTGAAAAAGATACAGAGATAAGCATCATCCGAGTAGACGGAAATCGGGTGGTTGTCATTAAAAAAGTTTAACAAATAAATCTGGAGGAATTGTGGAAACATTACCCCTGTTAACCATCCTGGTGGCCCTAGTCGCCTTCCTGGTACTTTTCACCTACTTTATCCCCATCGGCTTGTGGATCAGCGCTGCTGCTGCGCAGGTCTATGTCGGTCTACTCACACTCGTTGGCATGAGGTTGAGACGTATACCGCCGCCGCTCATCATCAATAATTTGGTGAGTGCACGAAAGGCTGGCTTGGACCTTGACACTGATGTCCTTGAAGCACATTATCTGGCTGGCGGTGATATCGGTAAGGTTGTATTAGCCTTAATTGCTGCAGATAAGGCCAATATAGATTTAGACTTCAAACGGGCCGCCGCCATTGATCTGGCAGGTCGCGATGTATTAGATGCAGTGAAAATGAGCGTGAATCCCCGGGTTATTGAAACTCCCAGAGTTTCAGCAATTGCAAAAGATGGAATTCAGCTTTTTTCAGTCGCAAAAGTTACCGTGAGAGCAAACATTGGTCGCTTAATTGGTGGGGCTGGAGAGGAAACAGTCCTGGCTCGGGTTGGAGAGGGCATTGTTAGTTCCATTGGTTCAGCATTATCCCACAAAGCAGTTCTGGAAAATCCAGATATCATATCAAAAAATGTTCTCGCAAAAGGTCTTGATGCAGGCACCGCCTTTGAGATTCTCTCCATTGACATCGCCGATGTTGATGTTGGTAAGAATATTGGTGCTACCTTGCAGATGGATCAAGCAGACGCAGATAAAAATATTGCTCAGGCCGTTGCCGAAAAACGTCGGGCGATGGCTGTGGCTTTAGAGCAGGAGATGAAAGCCAAGACTCAAGAGATGAGGGCTAAGGTCGTTGAAGCCGAAGCTGAAGTTCCCAAGGCAATGGCAGAAGCCTTCCGTCAAGGAAATCTGGGTATCCTGGATTACTATCGGATGGAAAATATTCAGGCCGATACAAGCATGCGAAAAAATATTTCAGGATCTGAAAAAGCGGACAAGAAATAGGTCCTGAGAGTATGGATTTTGACAATATAGGCCCCATAGCCCTCTTCATCGCTTACATGGCAATCTCAGCCTGGGCTAAGCAGAAGAAGGCTCGCCAGCGGGAAATTGCGAAGCTGCCGAAGGAATCGGTTTCCGCAGAATCAAAACCGCAGCTTGTCCGCAGAATGAGTGGGATCCTTGATCAACTCAAAAAGGAACTGTTTGAGGAACCTGAACCCGTGACTTTCTTTCAGGAACCCGCTGAACCTGAACTAAAAATGGAAACTGTGGCAATTAGGTCAGAGCCTGTTGCCGTATTTAATGAAGGATCGGATAACTCCCCAAGCATGAAACTGAAACCCAAAGCAACAGACCTGGGAAAAACAGTAGCGGAAGGTCAATCTCTGGATGAGATCCTGGCGCCATATTCAAGTATTCAAAAGGGAATACTCCTCCATGAACTACTTGGAAAGCCCAGAGCTTACCAGAATAATGATGATTGGTTCCATAAGAGTTAAATCCAAATAAAATGGATAAAAAAAGAGGCTGTCTCAGAACATGAGGCGGCCTCTTTTGTTTTTAGCCACGGATTTGCACGGATATACACAGATTACAGCGAAAGATAGGAATAGGGCGTTAATTTCAGATCTGAGAGACCCAAAGCAGTCTTTCAGATGCAATGTGGTCTTCATGTACAACTATAATATTAACAGATTAAGTGCTTTGGAACAAAAAAAAGAGGCTACCCTTTTGGGGTGGCCTCTTTTTTTTATTGGTCAAAATTGAATCTCTATTCCGACTTAGCTCCATCCGAATCATCTGAGGTTTCAGTCTCTGATGTGGCTGAATTATTCTCAACTTCTGCTTCTGCTTCTGCTTCAGCTGCCTCTGCTTCCGCCCGTTCATCAGCATCCTTGCGTTTGATCAGATTCTGGTCATCTTTATGCTTTGTGAGCACAATAAAAGAGGTTGAAAACCCTGTTGCCAGGGTGGCCAGGGCATATGCCGGGACTGCAAAATAGCCTAGCAGCGAGACCAGTCCAACAATGACACCGCTGATGGCCTGGGTAATAGATGGAGCGTACATTGGAACTGAGGCACAGCCACCACAACCACCCGTTGATCCACATCCAGTGGCGGCGGGTAAAAGACAATTGGGTATTTCATAATAAGAGGGTAGAAAACTAAAGCTGCCAAAAAGATCCTGTCCAACTTGCTTTACGGCCAGGAAAGCCTCGCCCATAATCCACTCGTGTCCAAACACCATGTCGATGGTTTTAAAAGCGGACAGCATAAAAAAGTAAAATATATGATATCCAACAAACGCTGCAAGCAGTGTCAGTAGCGTGTAACTAAGGAGGCGTACGGGTTGATTCCAGAGTAGTGTATAGGAGCCAAACATGGATCCCATCGTATCTTCTTCAGCACAGGCCACAATAGCGGGAGACATATAAATCCCAACAACCAGAGCCAGAGCTGAAAAAACCAGAAAGAGACCTGTCGGTAAAAAGATGACAAACAATAGACCGTAAAAAATAATATCCAGCACAGGCCATTGCGCAAGCCAGCCAAAAAGTGCCGCTAATAAAACGAATAAACCGATTACGATCGCAATGGAGATTGGGCCGAAAAATACAGGAAACCAGTTCTTCAATGCCCATTTCCAGCCATCCTTGGATGAGTAGAACAAGTCTCCTTTATACTCCTTTATAGTAATCTTAGCTACAGCCGTGAAACCCAGCCAGATTGCAAGAACGGCAAATACATAAGAAAATGACACCAGAACCTTTGCGACCAACCCGCTTGCATAATTCACCAGAGGGACTGGGAAAAGATGCAGACTATTCCAAATGCTGCCGAACGAATTACCATTTATTATCAAGGCCAGATATGTAAATACGACAAACACCAGGTAGGATGCAAATATGGCTTCGAGCATCACCAGCATCCGGCGTCCGAGCGCCAGCCGTGGGGCACGAAATATATCTTTGAAGTTGAAATCTAATTGAGTCTCAAGCATGGCGGTTCTCCGTTGTGTAAAGTTGAAATTCTTTAGTGGTTTTACATTTCCTGTCTAACATAATCCACCCAGACGGGGAGGCTGGTCATGTCCTGAATCACTTTGGCATACGCTTCAGCTGCAGTTGATTCCTTGAAATTACCAACGCGGAGACGGTAATAGATTTCGTCTGTATCCTTAAAAAATGCACGCTGGATATAGCTATCGATACCATAATTGCCTTGCAATTCCTTTGAAGCAGCCTGAGCGTCATCAAGGGAGGGCCAAGCTGAAACTTGAATGGTGAATGTCTTGGCTGCCAGGGGTATCAGATTTCCCCTGCTGGGCGGTGTTACGGCTTTGACAGATTTGACAGATTTGTTGCTTTTTTGTGAAGATTTTTTAGCTGGTGTTGATTTGGTTTGATTAGGGGAAACCACTTTGGCCAGATACTGCCGTGCTAGACCATCATCACTCACATTTACTTGAGTCGATCCAACTGAAGTCGGCTCTTGGGAAAGGCTTGCCTCAAAAAGGTGTTGGGGAATTTCACCGACCACCAGGTTATTATCCTCACTCATAGTGGCCTCAAAGAAGTATCTGTTTTCCTCAATATCTCCATTCATTGCCACGGTGAGTTTGACGTCATAGTTTCCCGGGACATCAGGTTGAAAAGAGACAATATCAAGGGTATCAGAAGGCAAAAAACCATCCAGCTTGCTGCTGTCGGGAAGTTGGATAAAGGTCCAAGCAGCTTGATGGACTTCTTCAGTTTCTTCCACCTGGAGCGTGATATATTCACCCAATTTGACCTCTTCACGCCCAAACCGTGAGTTCCACATATCACAATTGACTAATATGCTTATCAGTAATAAGCATCCAATAGCGCGCTTAAGTATAACATTATTAGTCATTTCTGCCTCCTGATACAGGCT
>JABMOT010000141.1 GCA_013202385.1 Fidelibacterota bacterium | reverse complement strand
TTAGCTCGCTAGGCCCAAGGATAAGTTTTTGAACTGATTTTACATCAATCCGTGAAAATCTGTGTGGATCCGTGGCTTAACTAAAAAGAGGCCGCCTCATGTTCTGAGACAGCCTCTTTCAAACTTTAAATCCTGCACAAGCTTTTACTTCTTGGCCACCTTTAAACGATTCACTGATCGCTCCAGCGCTCTTAAGGCGCGTTGATGATCTACCAGTTCGTCTTTTTTCCTGGCCAGCAGTTCAGTGGCACGATCATAAGCTTCCTGAGCACGTTTCAAATCTAACCCGGATTGGGACTCGGCAGATTCAACAAGTAACTGCACACCATCCTTTGTGATCTCCGCAAAACCTTTCGAAGTTGCATAGGTTGTTTCAACAGATCCTTTAACCACCTTTATCTCACCAATTGCTAGCGCCATAATAGCATCAGCATGATGCGCCATGACACCAAAAGATCCATCAACTCCAGTAGCGCGAACATAATCAACCTCACCTTCGTCGTAAACTCTGGTGGGTGTGATGATTTCCAGATGAAATTGGGCTGCCATAAATTTATTGGCTCATTTTCTTTGCTGCTGCGATAACATCATCAATATTGCCTTTATAGAGAAAGGCATTCTCAGGATATTTATCCATATCTCCATTGAGAATGGCTTCAAAACCGACAATAGACTCTTCCAGTGAAACATACTTTCCGGCGGATCCAGTAAAGGTCTCGGCCACAAAGAAGGGTTGGGAGAAGAATTTTTGCATGCGACGGGCACGGTTAACGGTGTTTTTATCCTCGTCTGACAATTCATCCATTCCAAGAATGGCGATGATATCCTGAAGATCTTTATATTTCTGCAACACCATTTTTACTTCCTGAGCCACATTGTAGTGTCGATCGCCGACAACACGAGGATCAAGAATTCTTGAAGTCGATGAAAGTGGGTCCACAGCCGGGTAAATTCCCAGCTCGGCAATCCCTCTTTCCAAGACTGTGGTGGCATCAAGGTGTGCAAAGGTTGTTGCAGGGGCCGGGTCAGTTAAATCATCAGCAGGCACATAGATGGCCTGCACAGAGGTTACAGAGCCCTTCTTAGTAGAGGTAATGCGTTCCTGTAGATCACCCATCTCAGTTGAGAGAGTGGGCTGGTAACCCACGGCAGAAGGCATACGACCCAACAAAGCTGAAACTTCGGAACCCGCCTGAGTAAAACGGAAGATGTTGTCCACAAACAGCAACACATCCTTACCTTCGACATCGCGGAAATATTCAGCCATTGTGAGACCTGACAATGCCACACGAAGGCGTGCGCCAGGTGGTTCATTCATCTGTCCAAAAACCATGGCTGTTTTCTCAATTACGCCAGACTCTGTCATTTCCAGATAGAGGTCATTACCCTCACGGGTACGTTCACCTACGCCAGAGAACACAGAATAGCCACCATGTTCAGTGGCGATATTTCGGATAAGTTCCTGAATTAGAACCGTTTTCCCAACGCCAGCACCACCAAAGAGACCGGTCTTGCCACCCTTGGAGTAGGGTTCAAGTAAATCAATGACTTTAATGCCTGTTTCAAGAATCTCACTCGAGGTAGTTAAGTCTTCCTGTTTGGGAGGATCGCGATGAATGGGATGACGCATTCCAGTGGTGGCAGGTTTGCCATCAATCACATTTCCAACCACGTCAAACATACGGCCAAGGGTTTCTGGACCTACAGGTACGGTGATGGGGGTGCCAACATCCGTTACCTTAGTGCCACGTTGTAAACCATCGGTAGAGTCCATAGCAATCGTACGAACAACATTTTCTCCTAGATGCTGGGCAACTTCCAGAACCAGAAGCCCTTCTTCGCGTTGAATATTCAATGCATTTAAAATTTCAGGGAGTTGACCATCTTCAAACATGACGTCAACTACTGCACCCATGATCTGAACGACTTTGCCTTGCTTTGCCATCGTATAAATTTTCCTCTTATTCCACTAAGGCTTCAGCACCGCTTACAACTTCCAATATCTCTGTTGTAATGGCGGCCTGTCGGGCCTTGTTGTATTGCAGACGGAGCTTGTCAATAAGTTCTCCGGCATTTTCAGTTGCAGCTTCCATGGAGGTCATCCGAGCAGCATGCTCAGAGGCATTAGACTCCAGTAAAAAACGCCACATCTGAACGTTTAAGTGTCGGGGGATCAAAGATTTCACAACCTCATCCCTGCTTGGCTCAAATAAATAGTCTTTAGTGATGACTTCATCATCTTCCTCCAATACCAGAGGCAGATAGTGGAATTCCACTAATTCTTGTTGAGCAACATTTTTGAATTGGTTATAAATAACTCGAACATCATCGAATTCACCAGCCAGATATCGATCCGAGATAGCCTGAGCCATTTTTGAAGCATGACTAAATTGTAACTCATTCCAGAAATCTGCATAATGTTCGACGACATTATAACCACGTTTCGAGAAATACTCATATCCCTTGCGGCCAATACAGATCACTTTGGCGTGATCCTTACCGCTCGAATCGATAATGGAATGAGCGCGGCGCAAGATGTTGGTATTAAAACTGCCGCACAGACCACGGTCAGAAGTAAGCACCACAAACGCTTTGTTCTGAAGTGGTCTCACGGAAAGTAGCTTGTGTGAACTGCGATTTATTTCAGGGAGTAGATGCTTCAAAACGCCATTGATTCTGTTGGCGTAAGGTCTGGCCAGTTCCATGTTACTTTGAGCGCGACGTAATTTAGCCGCCGCAACCAGTTTCATGGCCCGGGTGACCTGCCGGATGCTATCAATAGTCCCGATGCGCTTCCTGATGTCTTTTAAATTCGCCATAGCAATCCCGTATTAGGCAACAAAACCTTTTACAAAATCTGTCACAACTTTTTTCAGACTTGCATCGATCTCGTCTGTAAGTTTTCCCTCGCTTACGATCAGTTTCAGCAGGTCTGCATGGCCGGCGTCCATGTAGTTTAGAAATTCCGACTCAAAACGTCTGATTGAGGCTGGCGGAATCGAATCGAGATGACCCCGGGATGCGGCGTAGAAGATGGCGATCTGCTTTTCTACAATCATGGGAACAAACTGATTCTGTTTCAGAACTTCATAGAGAATTTTTCCACGGGTCAGCTGCTTTTGCGTTTCCGCATCAAGGTCTGAACCAAACTGGGCAAATGCCGCCAACTCACGATACTGAGCCAGATCAAGCCGCATACCACCAGCAACTTTTTTCATAGCGCCGATTTGAGCATTACCGCCAACACGAGACACTGAGATACCGACATTCAAAGCAGGACGTTGCCCACTATTGAAAAGATCCGTTTCCAGGAATATCTGACCATCTGTAATTGAAATTACATTCGTAGGAATATACGCAGACACATCACCCATCTGAGTTTCAATGATAGGAAGGGCGGTTAACGAGCCTCCACCCAAGGACTTATTCAGTTTGGAAGACCGTTCCAGCAGACGACTGTGCAGATAAAAAACATCACCAGGGTACGCTTCGCGACCAGGGGGTCTTCTAAGCAGCAAAGACATTTGGCGATAAGCGACCGCATGTTTAGAAAGGTCATCATAAATGATCAGAGCGTGCTTGCCGTTATCACGAAAATATTCGCCAATCGATGCGCCCGTATAAGGTGCCAAAAATTGAAGGGGGGCAGGATCTGAAGCGTTTGCCGCAACCACAGTTGTGTATCCCATGGCTCCCTGAGCTTCCAACTCAGCGACAACGCGGGCAACGGTCGAAGCTTTTTGACCAATGGCAACATAGATACAATAGACAGGCGCGTCAGGCGTGCTTGGATCGTGAGTATATTTTTGATTCACGATGGTATCAAGAGCGACAGCGGTTTTTCCCGTTTGACGATCACCAATAATTAATTCACGCTGACCACGTCCAATTGGAATCATACTATCAATAGCCTTGATACCCGTTTGAAGGGGTTCATTCACAGGACTTCTGGCCAATACACCGAGGGCTTTACGCTCTACGGGGAATACCTGATCCGTCTTGATATCACCTTTGCCATCCATGGGAGCACCAATGGGGCTCATCACACGTCCTAAAACGGCTTCTCCCACACCAACTGATACAACTTTTCCAGTCCGTTTTGCCTGATCGCCTTCTTTAACCAACCTGGTATTGCCAAAAAGAACCAAACCAACTTCGTCTTCTTCGAGGTTCATCGCCATTCCCACAACACCGTTGGGAAGTTCGATTAACTCTGAGGCCATTACATTTTCCAACCCACTAACACGAGCAATACCGTCACCCACCATGATCACTTCGCCGATTTCAGCAACGTCAATAGATAGATCAAGCTTGCCCAGTTCTGCCTGGAGTAATTTTGTGATTTCGTCTGTTCGAATATCCGTCATATTCCTGTCTTCCTTTAGGACTTAATCAGAGATTGTCTGATCCGTGCAAGTTTGTTAGATAACGAGGCATCCAAAATGGTATTGCCAACTCGTAA
>JABMOT010000140.1 GCA_013202385.1 Fidelibacterota bacterium | reverse complement strand
GTAGGGTGAATCAGAGTCTCTCACAATCGTAACCATTTGGCCATTGAGTCCGGCGGCAGCTAATCTGACGGCGTCCTTACCAACTGCGATAGCTTGCTCCAGATCAGTCTTTGAGGCGATGTGGCGACCCGAGCGCTGGAAATAATCGGGCAGTGCATTATGGACTTTGATATTGAGCTTATTTTTGATCAAATTCGAGATGAAATCACCGGCACCACCAAGTTGAGTGTGTCCAAACATATCCACAGTTCCCGCATCGGCAACAAATTTCCCTTCGGCGTTTTGGAGCCCTTCAGAAACTGCGATCACACAATAACCAATCCTGGAGCGAATCCGCTCAACTTCAGCTAAAAAGGCTTCCTCTCGGAAAGCAATTTCTGGCAACAAAATGATGTGGGGGCCATCGGTGTCCGTTCTTGCGGCCATCGCCGTAGAGGCAGCAATCCAGCCAGCATGACGTCCCATGGTTTCAGCGACGAAAGCCTTGGTACTATCATGGTGCATGGAAGCAACATCAAAAGAGGCTTCTTGTAGTGAGACGGCATTGTATTTGGCCACAGAGCCAAAACCGGGGCTATTATCAGTAACGGGAAGATCATTATCTACGGTTTTGGGAACGCCGATACAGGTCATTTCATAACCCATATCATGAGATAGTTGTGAAATTTTATGGGCTGTATCCATTGAGTCGTTTCCACCATTGTAAAAGAAGTAGCGCACTTCATGGGCTTTGAAAACCTCGATGATACGTTCAAAATCTACCCGGTTTTTCTCCAATGAAGGCAGCTTTTTACGACAAGATCCAAAGGCGGCAGATGGTGTAAATGGTAGATTCTCAATGTCCACACTGGATTCTTGACTGATATCGACCAGATTTTCCTCAAGAACTCCATTGATGCCGTATAAACCACCATAAATATTATTGATGATTCCTGATTCCTGGGCTGCTTTTATCACACCATAAGCAGAACCATTGATTACACTGGTGACACCACCAGATTGGGCATAAACTGCATTGGCTTTAGCCATCTTTATTTCGCTCCCTTCTAAAACTGGATAATTCGAGTATTATTACTTTTGTTTAGAACTAAAGTCTTTCTCTAAGACCTCAAGTTCTTTCAATTTTTCTTCAAGCTTATTAAGTCTGGAGTTGGCGATAAGGGCAAATGAGAGCCCTGCCAAACCAAATATAAATCCGATTATGTCCATTTGCTTCTCCTTACCAGTTACGCGCTTTACGAATTGCTTTGATGGCATAGGGAGCTGCCTGCTCAGCCAGATCCAATAGTTTTAGAGCATACTGTTGTATCTCCCACTGTGCCCCTGTGTGGATACGTAGTTCGATAAAATGGATCAAGTTATGCAAATTTACTGTGGCATACATTTCGGTGTACATGTTTTGAGGTAAGACCATGCGAGCCTGTTCTCGAGCGACACCCTGTTTTATAAGAGATTCATAAAACTCAAAAGCGGATTGGGTATGTTCAGCGACGAGATCATGAATGTTCCGACCATCTTTTGTTTCAACCAGGAGTTCATCGGTGCTGGCCTGACGGTTTGTCTCTGCCTGTTGGCGGTATGCTTTGGGAACATAAAATTCAAGATTCATTGACGTATAACGGCGACTGATCTCATTATAGGACCAGGTTCTGTGACGGTGCCATTGACGGGTCACAAAGAGGGGGCATTTTATATGAAAGGTAAATGCCACGTGCTCGAAGGGGGATGTGTGCCGCTCATCAGCCAGGTATTGGATGAGAACTTGATCTTTTTCCTCGAGCGCTTCTCTTCGTTTACCGAATGAAACCCTGGCTCCATTGACAATTTCCACATCAGAGCCCATGGAATTGATTAAACGCACAAAGCTGACACCGTCTCCCAGGACATCAAATGCTTCAAACTTCTTTGGCTCACTACTCATTCTACTTCCCTTCACGTGCATTAAATCGTTTTACAAAAGCCTCAATCAGATCTGTATTACCGCCCGTCATTCCGGGTCGTATCACGGTGTCTTTTTGATTGTACTTGATTTCCTCACCAGTAATGGTTTTCATATTTCCTCCCTGTGCCAGCAATAGTGCATGACCGGCGCAGACATCCCACTCATTTTTGGGTCTCAAAGTGACAAAAAAGTCCTCTTGACCTCCGGCAACCAGTCCAAGTTTGTAAGCCACGCTTCCAATAGGGATTAAGGCTTTGAATTCCTGGCTCCAGGTTTCCCACAGGCCACGACGTGTTTCTGAACGACTGTTGAGACAAGCCACATCTTTTAAGTCTGATGATTGACAGAGCTCCGCTCGTTCATTATTGAACCAGACGAGTCCAGATTCATCGGTACGAATCATCTGGTCCCTTACGGGGTTGTAAAGTATGCCAAGAATGGGAATTCCATTTTGAGCCAGGCCGATAGAGGTGACAAAATGAGGTACTCCCTCGATGAATTCTTTGGTCCCGTCCAAAGGATCTACAATCCACACAAATTCTTTGTCAAGCCGCTCAGCTGAATCCACAGTTTCTTCAGATAACCAGCCAAATTCCGGCGTTTTTTCCATGAGAAAACCCTTTAGAAAGGCATCTGCTTCATGATCGGCTGTAGTGACAGGATTATGGTAACTTTTGTCCTGGATTTCATATGAATTTTTGTAGTATTTGGTGAGAATTTTTCCGGCTTGAAGCGCTGCATCAACAGCGAGATCGTGTAGATTTATCATGGCCGTATCATAACAT
>JABMOT010000139.1 GCA_013202385.1 Fidelibacterota bacterium | reverse complement strand
CCCGGAGTACCTTCATCGCTTTATCTTTATTCTTGTGCTGTGAGGATTCATCCTGGCAAGAAACGACCATTCCCGAAGGCATGTGTGTTATGCGAATAGCAGATTCCGTTTTATTGACGTGCTGACCGCCAGCACCGCTGGCTCTGAATGTATCAATACGTAGATCTCCAGCATTAATCTCAACATCAACTTCCTCAGCTTCTGGCAAAACGGCCACTGTGGCTGCTGATGTATGAATACGACCACTGGATTCCGTTTGTGGTATGCGTTGAACGCGATGGACACCGCTCTCAAACTTAAGTGTTCCATAAACTGATTCACCTGTGACATGAATAATAGCTTCCTTGGTACCGCCGGCGCCCAGTTCATTCAGGGTAATAAATTCATGTTTCCAATTCATAATTTCAGTGTATCGCAAATACATCCGTACCAGATCCGAAGCAAAAAGAGCTGCTTCGTCCCCACCAGCCCCCGCGCGTATTTCAAGAATGGCAGCTCCATGATCCAGGGGATCGTCGGGAATCAATAGAATCTTGAGATCATCTTCAAGTTTGGCTTTCTCTTCAAGAAAACCATCCAGTTCCTCACGAACAATTTCCTTCAGCTCATCATCATCACCCTGGAGGATGATTTCACCCTCATCGATATTACGCATTAGAATTTCGTAGCTGTGGAACGCCTTTAGAATTCGAGAAAGTCCGTTATGTTCACGGGCAATTTTCGCATAGCGGCGATTGTCAGCCATCAGCTCAGGATCAGATAATTGGACTTCCAGTTGTTTGAATTTTTCCTGAATCGCAGGAAGTTTTTCAAGGAGCATTATTCAATAGCCTCAGCGAGATACGTTTTCCCTTGATATTTTTCAAGATCATCCCCGAAAGCAAATTTCAAGGACTCGAGGGCTACTGTGAGCTGATCGTCATCTGGCTCACGGGTGGTGATATTCTGCAACCAGAGACCTGGAGCCGCTAAAGCACGAACCCAGGCGATATGGCGATATTTCGAGGACAGCTTCAATACTTCATATGAAACCCCTGCAACAATTGGAATCAGGGGCAAATGAGTCAAGAGTCGTATTTGGAGATTCATCTCTCCGACAAAAAGTTTTACGACACTATCGATTATGGCAAACATGAGAATAGATGAGAGCAGGACAATAAATATGAAGCTTGTCCCGCAGCGTGGATGTTGAGTTTGAAAAGGCCTGGCAGATTCAAGATCTAAGGGTTTCCCAGCCTCAAAAGTGTAAACCGCCTTATGCTCTGCACCATGATACTGAAAAAGACGTTTTACATCATCCATGAGTGAAATACCCCATAGATAGGTCAAAAACAGGGCGATTCGGATTAGACCAGAAACGACGTTGAAGGTAAATGCTGTTTCTGACAGGTGGAGCAAATTCCCAGTTACAAAAATTGGAGTAACAAAGAACAAACCCAAGCCGATTCCCAGAGCCAGGATGGTGCCCAAAAAGGAAAGGGCCTTATCCTTGAAAGTCATTTCCTTAGAAGTGTCTTCCTCATAAGCAATCTCAGCAGATTCATTTAAGGTCTTAATTCCCATTTTCATTGACTCAAAAAGAGCAACCATCCCGCGTAGAACAGGCTTTTTGAAAATAGCAACCCGTTCTACGATGGATGTGAATTCTTGACGTCGCGTTACGATTTCACCCTTAGGATTTCTCACTGCAATGGCATATGCACCGGGCACACGCATCATTACACCTTCAATAATGGCTTGCCCACCAACCAAAATGGTTTGCTGAGCTGTGAGAAATGCCTGAATGAAAACGCGAAAAGCGCTTTTGGGCATCAAATCAATATTAGAAATGATTTGTTAGGCTTTTTCGGTTGCGCCATATTTTTTACGGAACTTGTCAATACGACCGGCCGTATCGAGCAGCTTCTGTTTTCCCGTAAAATATGGGTGGCAAGCGTTACAAATTTCAAGATGCAATTCACCAACTGTGGTAAAGGTCTCAAAAGTATTTCCACAAGCACAAGAAACCT
>JABMOT010000138.1 GCA_013202385.1 Fidelibacterota bacterium | reverse complement strand
CTAAAACCCTTGGCCTGAGTTTCACTGGTCTCCAAACTGATCTTCTGCCAAGCTTTTGTTTTTAGCATTCGTTTGATCATCAGACCAAGGGCCAATATCCCTCCAACCACGGCAATAGTGAGACCAATGAGAGCAGAATTAATATCAGTCGGTGTTGGTGTACTTGGAAGCAGCATTGTAAACATCGCATAGACCATAAAGATGATCCCAACAATACCGACTACGCCAAATCCCGGGATGACAAAAGCCTCAATCCCCAGCAGGATCATCCCCCCCAGTAAAAATAATATCTCTACCATACTCGCTAAATCAGCAATAAATGATGTGGAGAAAAATAAGAAAAGCGCGAGTAAACCCACAGTTCCAGGGATGCCCCAACCAGGACTCTGGATCTCAAATATCAGTCCGAGAAAACCAAGAGTCATGAGCAGGGAGCTTACAATCGGATCAGTTAGAAATCTAACAATCGCTTCGGACCAGCTAGGTTCGATATATACGATATCCTTTTTATTGAACCCAAAGTGTTCGACGACCTCTTCAAGAGTATTGATCTCATAATCCGCCATGCCATACTTCAACGCTGTTGAGGTACGGAGGGTCAGTAGTTTTCCGGCACTGGCACCTTCAATATCCGCCAGAAAAAGTGTATCGCCCGCGGCCGTTATCAGCGTATCGATATCCAGACTTTCATCAACCATAGCCATGGCGATATCAGGATTTCGGCCTTTGGATTCAGCAGTAGAAGCCATTTCCTCACGCATGTAAGATTGGGCCTTTTCACTGGCCTTTTGACTCTGCCCATCAACAACTGTGGTTGCACCCATAGTCGCGCCAGAGCGCATCACGATGGTGTCACAAGCCAGCGAAATAAGCGAACCTGCAGATATGGCTTTGGAGTTGATAAAGGCTATCGTTTGAATCTCAGAGGTCAAGAGTGCATTTTTCATCATTGTAGCAGCATCAACCCGGCCACCGAAGGTATCAATATTGAGAATAATGGCATCCCCACCTGCCAGGTTCAACTCTGGAATCTGGCGTTCAAAAAAGTAAGCCAACCCCATATCAATTGTGCCCTTAACCTCCAACACATATACTTGCGGATATAGCAAGATAGGCAGGAGCATAAGCAGAAGTCTATGTCTCATAACTGATCCCGGTATTGTGATTTTATTAAAAACATTATTTTATGGTTTCAAGATAACCGTTACCGCTGCAAATAGGTATGGAAATCGATAGATCAGCTGTCATCCAGTCGCATAATGACATTGCCATATTTGGTGTCAATCTCAATCCGCAAAGGGGAATGGGGATACGATATAGAATACAGCATGGTTAGTTTAATATTGTTTTCTCTCGATTTGCGGCTACTGCTCAACGGCGTTAATCGCCACCCCGATTCACTGAAAGGCTTTAATATGGAGGGCTTCCCGATCAGCTCAACCAGTAGACTAAGCTCACCGTGACTACGGCCATCCCATATATGATAATTCAGGGTATCTCCATTACTAAATTTGGTCAATGATAAATCGTAAAGCAGGCTGGGTATATCCATAATATCCTGATTTTCCAGAACCTGATCCTTCCCATTTACCTGGATGGTATCGCTATCATTGAAATTCACATCATAATTTCGATGATAGGAGCCTTCGTGTATGGCTTTAGTGTGCTTTAATAGCTTACCAGATTCCAACCGATAAATGCTGATGATTGAGTCTGATAAAGTCCATAGATTCGACAGCCACGGCGAGGATTCGATGCTAAGATAACTTCTCAATATGCCATTTTCAACAGTGTGAACCAGTTCTGCAGAGCCTGCAGGGACCATCCCATATTTCACTTTGTAGGCATAGCTTTGGGGGAAAGCTTGTGACCCTGCGAGTAAGAGCAGGAATAGAACGATTTTTTTATTTACTTTTTTCATCGATTTAGAAGCTAGACGGAGAGTTTGTTGTACTCAAGCTTTTTGTGTATTCATTCGTATCAAGAAAACTAAATTGTTAGATGCAGTTAAAGCTCCCAAAACGGTTTTTTACCTTCACTCTGGTCGGTATTTCTGGTATCGTCGTCAACAACGCGATTTTATATTACGCAAAGGAATATCTCTTTGTTCCAATTCCCATAGCCTCTCTCATCGCCATCCAAGTAGCCATTTTTAATAACTTTTTCTGGAATCATCGCTTCACCTGGACCGATAGAGAAATGAATGGGTTTGCAGCAATTCGTGCTGGTCTGGTCAAATTCACAATGGTGAGTTGGATAGCAGGCGCTTTGAATTGGATTGTCCTGTTGCTGCTTAACCATTATGCGGGTTTGTATTATATCCTGGCGAACTTAATCGCCATCCTGATTGCTTCCATTCTAAACTATTTTTTGAATGATCTGTGGACATTTCGCCACCGGGATACAACCCTTTAATAATTAAACCTGGCTATTTCCCTTTTCCTGGGTCGCGTACTGCAATCTGTACAGCTTCTCGTAGAGACCCCCTGATTTGCTCAAGCTCGCGTGATTCCCCTGCTCCACAATCTTACCTCCATTTAACACCAGAATTTTATCTGCACTGAGAATGGTCGAAAGACGATGCGCAATAACGATGACTGTTCTCCCCTTCATCAAGGTTTCAATGGCAGATTGAACGGCTTGTTCAGATTCAGTATCCAGAGCCGATGTTGCTTCATCTAATATCAGGATGGAAGGATCTTTAAGCAAGGCTCTGGCAATAGCAATCCGCTGTTTCTGTCCACCAGATAATCGAGCGCCATGTTCCCCTAGAATGGTTTCATACCCAGCTTCCAATTGTAAAATAAAATCGTGGGCGTTCGCCTTTTTTGCCGCCGCTTCAACTTCACTGAGATCGCTCTCAATCCCATAGGCGATATTATGGAAAACGGTATCATTAAACAGAATTGTCTCCTGGGAAACAATTCCTATTTGCTTGCGAAGACTGGCTCGTGTGAGTTGTCTGATGTCCTTCCCGTCAATTGTAATACTGCCGCTATTTACGTCATGGAAACGCGGAATTAAATCAACCACGGTTGTTTTTCCCGCTCCACTGGGACCGACCAGAGCGACGACCTCTCCCTTTTTGATGGATATATTTAAATTTGAAATGGCCTGCATTTCCGAATTGGTATAAACAAAGGTCACATCGTCAAAACGAATTTCTTTTTCAAAGCTACTGATATCCTGACTGCCACTTTCATCGCGAATGGCTGGTTCAATATCAAGTACCTTAAATACCCTACTCCCGGCTGCAATACCAGATTGAATACTGATATTCACATTGGCCAGATTCCGAATCGGTTGATATAGCGCGAAGAGAATGACAATAAATCGTAAAAAATCACTGCTACTGATTGTGCCATATTCAAGCACCTGGACACCTCCAACCCAAAGCAGCACCACAGCCATACTAACGCCTAGCATCTCCGTAACGGGGAGCGAAAGACTCTGTAACATGATTTGCCTGAACATGAGTCGATACAATTTTTGAGCTTCGCTTCCAAATCGCTTTTTCTCATTGTCCTCATTACCAAACGCTTTGACAATCCGAATACCACCAATCAGCTCAGTAAAGCGAGTGGTTATTTCTCCCAGTTGGGTTTGTACGCGGACGACCTTCCGACGAATACTCTTACTGATCACCAAAATAAAAAGCGAGGTCACCGGAATAACGAGAATTGATATGAGTGTGAGCTGCCAATCAATGATAAATAAGATGCTAAGATAAGTGAGTATATAAAGTGGCTCGATCACCAGCGGGTGAAATGTTGTCGCCAGGGCTTGATTAACTTTCAAAACATCATTCATTGCCAGAGAGATCAAATCTCCGCTCCGTCTGGCCTGGAAAAAGCTCAGGGGCTGGGTCAGGAAATGCCCATATAATCGTAAGCGGAGATCCTGCACAACTTTGGCTTGAACGTAACCCGTAAATATTTTATTCCCATAATAGGCCAAAGATTTGATTAGATAGCAAATCAGAATGACCAACGCCAGGGTCGCAAGCGCCTCCACTTGAGATCCAGAAAAGAAAGTGTCACTGGTTAATTGCTTCAGACGCTCATTGAGATCAATCCCCTCACTGAGACTGGCTGAAGGGCTGACAGCCAGGCCCTGTGGATTGGAAAATATGGTGGTGATGAAGGATGCTGACAACCATAGCGTCACCGAGTGGAACAATACATTAATTATGGAGAATCCCACACCAACCGTAATCTGAGCCCAATAGGGTTTGATTAAATTTATAATACGAGCATACATAGCGGTCTAGTTTAGATAATCCTCTAACATTACGCGAGGGATTTCGCCTTCCCGCAGAATTTTGAATGGTAGTGTAGTTAAATCGATAACCGTGCTGCCTTTTGAGCTTTCCATAGGACCCAAATCCAGCATGAGGTTGATCTGATCTGGATAATAAGCCTGGACTTCAGCACGAGATCGGGCAGGTGGGGCTCCTCCTGGATTTACACTTGTGGTGGTAATGGGCTTCCCGAATATTTCAGGGATCTGGCGCGAAATAGAATCCCCTGGCACCCGGAAACCAATATTCCCAGCTGCTGAAAAGAGATTTTTTGCAAAGGGATACCTACTTTTACAGATAACCGTGAGGGCGCCTGGTAAAAATGTCCTGATCAGGTGTTGGGCTTGAGCCCTAAGGTCATGACCCATTTCGAAAACCTGATCAACTGAGGCTAATAGCACTGAAACCGGAGCATTTTTGCGTGCCTTCAGGTCATACAGTTTGGCCACTGCCGTGTCCGAGCAGGCGTCTACACCAAGGCCGTATAGAGTATCTGTGGGATACACAATTACATCACCACGACCAAGCGCTTGGTCAATTTGAGTTCCCTGAGTTTTTGTCAAACTCACACGCTTATCTTTTAAACTCACTATAATCATTTTATGGTTGCAGCTTTCGCTTCCTGGCGATCCAGGTCTCTCCAACGACGGTGGAACCAGAAATATTGCTCCGGGTATTTTCTGACCTCAGCTTCCAATTTGCCTGTGAGTAATTGAGTGATTTCACGAATCCATGTATCATTCATATGGGGAGGCAATTCATAAGGGATCTCTTCAATGTGAATCCGATAGCGACCACGATGCTGGGTACAGGCCAGGAAGACCAGACGTGGTTTGGTAATAAATGTCAAGATAGCAGCCCCCCGTGGGGTGGATGAGGGGATACCAAAAAAGTCAATCTCAATTCCTTTACTGCCTTTGAACTGATCACCAACTACTGCCAGACCGCCATATCGCACCAGAGCATCCTCGAAAGCGGGTATGCCTGACCACGAATTGATCAATTTAAGCTGATGATATTCACGTATCCAAGTAAGGAACCAATCCACGAATGGATTTTTCTGAATTCGATAAATGGAGGCAGCTCCGGGACCGATCCCACCTACATAACGCCCTGCCATTTCCCAGGATCCGAAATGACCTGTAAAATAAAGCACCGGTTCTTTGGCTGCCTGGGCATTTGACACATACTCATCAATACCGGGAGCAACTACAATTGAACGGGCTTTTCGCTGGCTGATCATCCACAATTTCAGGGTTGAGATAAAGCCTTCGCCCCAATGGAGATAACAGGCTTTTATCAACACTTCAATTTCCCCATCTGGAAGATCGGGAAAAGCGCGTTTGATATTGCGTGAAACAGTGGATTTTCGCTTCGTAAGGGCATGATAAGCTATCCAACCAAAACCGCGCCCCAGACGCCATGACAGCGCCCATGGGAGGATAAACAGAACGATGTTGAATACCATCAAGAGCAGGAATTCAAACGAATAGCGGATATATATCACCGGATTAAAGGATTTGCGCCTGGCGGTAGCCATGAGTTCACCTATCTGATTAGAGCCGCGAAATATCCTGGATGGTGATAAATAGAACCAGACCAAGCAGAAAAAACATGCCAACCTGCTGAATAATAATTTTCACATTCACTGGGAGTGGTCGACGAATGATACCCTCAATACTGATGATGAGGAAATGTCCGCCATCCAGCCCGGGTATGGGCAAAATATTGATGAATGCCAGATTAACACTAATGATCGCCATGAAATAAAAAACATCCAGCCAACCGCGTCGGGCCATATCACCCGCCATCTTGGCAATCATAATCGGTCCACCTACCTGATCCATTGAAGTGGCACCAGTAATCATGGACCAGAAACCTCTGGCCATAAGGGTCCCGAATAGATATGTACTTTTAGCCCCATAACCCACCGAGGCAAACAGACCGAGATCCTTGTGCTCTAATACACGGCCAATTCCAATCATGCCTATATCAATTGTACCTTCTGCAGTTGGTACAGATTCTTTCACAACAGTGATTGAGTCGCTAAAACGAGCACCGTTACGCAACCAGTCTACCATGATGGTTTCGCCTGGCAGGGTCTGAACCAGACTGGTTAAACCTTCCCAGTCAGAAACACTTTGACCGTTAATGGCGACAATTTGATCATTCTCTTGAATCCCGGCAGCCTCGGCTGGGAAGACTTCTCGTTCTTCAGTACTGACAAGGGAACCCACAACAGTTCCTTCAACGGGCTCATCCATTCCGGTGCTATATACAAGGGCACTAAAAATAACAAATGCCAGAATGGTATTCATGATGACACCACCTGAGATCGTCAATAATTGCTGCCAGCGTTTCTTGCTGCCAAATTCCCAGGGCTTCCCCTGGGTTTCGCCGTCAAGGGATTCATCAATCATACCAGACATCTTTACATAGCCGCCAAAAGGTGTCCAACTCAAGGCATATTCCGTGTCACCCGCTCTTGGATTTTTACGGGGAATTCGAAATTCAACCGTCGTGGCATTTACCAGCCGTTGAAAAAACCAGGGGATGAATAGTTTTATCCATATTCCGTCAAATTTGTTCTGAAAGCTCAAAAATCGTGGAGGCATCCCAATGGAAAATCTCTCCACCCGAATACCAACCATACGTGCTACCATAAAATGACCCAATTCATGGATCAATATCAGAATGCCCAGCGTAAATATGGCTGCAGCGATTGTCACTATTGTATCAATTGAGAAGAAACCCATTTAGTTTCCTTAACTCCTTTTTATAAAAGCTTTGGTCCACTTTTCCAAATCTAAGATATCATCAAGGTTTGGATGTTCAAGATAATCGTGGTCATTCATTGCTTTTGTTATTAATTCAGGTATTGCCGTAAAGGGTATATCACCATTCAGGAAGCGATAAACGGCTTCCTCATTGGCAACATTCAATACTACAGGCATGCTTCCGCCTTGCTTAAGTGCATCAAAGGCCAGCTGGATGCATTTGAATTTCTTAAGATCCGGCGCTTCAAAAGTGAGCGTAGCCACTTTTGCCAGATCCAATTGCTCCCAATCCTGAGGCAAGTGGCGGGGGTAACTCAAGGCGTATTGGATAGGGATTTTCATATCCGGAATCCCCATTTGTGCTTTCACCGACCCATCCACGAACTCAACCATGGAATGGATGATACTCTGAGGATGAACGATTATATCAATTTTCTCAACAGGGAGGTCAAAAAGCCAATATGCTTCAATAACCTCTAGTCCTTTATTCATCATGGTGGCAGAATCGATTGTAATCTTGCGACCCATTGCCCAGTTGGGATGTTTTAATGCCTGAGCGACAGTAATTTCATTAAACGCTGAAGCTGGCGTTGTCCTGAAGGGGCCGCCTGAACCAGTGATGACCAGACGTTTTATATCGTCAGAATTTTCACCAACAAGACATTGCCAGATAGCACTGTGTTCACTATCTACTGGATACAGTTTGACGTTTTTCTTTTTCAAAAGTGTGTTGATAAAATCGCCTGCCATCACCAGGCTTTCCTTATTCGATAAGGCGATATCCACACCAGCCTCGATACTGCGAATGGTCGGTTCCATCCCAGCACTTCCAACCAGGGCATTCAGCATGGTATCAACATCATCTCGGGCAGCCAATTCTAACAGTCCCGTCCGACCCTTAAGTACCTCAACACCTGGCAGTGCTGCTTTCACCGTTTCGTATTGATCAGGGTCGCCTATTGCAACGGCTGTTGGCGAGAATTCTTTGGCCTGATGTATCAGCAAATCGCCCTGTGAATGAGCTGACATATACATTATCTTGTAGTTTTCGGGGTAACTGCGAACGACGTTTAGAGCATTCACTCCAATACTACCCGTTGATCCCAGTATGGATAACCTTTTCTGCATATTACCCATGCTAGCGAACCCCAACCAGGAATTCAAATCCCAGGGCGAATCCCGGTCCTGTGCTATTGTAGGGCATACTTAGTGAGAATCGTAATTGCTGCCAAAACATCCAACTGATATAAGGTATAGCCAGGTAGATGGTTTCATCATAATCCGAATAGCCGATTTCATCAGCTACCAGGATGTGGTGGAGATCAATCAAGGCCATGATTCCCAAATTCAAGTGGCCATTGGAATACCCATAGAGTCCATGAACGCTAATATCCCGTTGACGATAATCTGATGTGTAAACTTCATTCCAGGCGAGGCCGAATGCTTCTCTTCGATCCTGATTCTCAGGGGACATTTCAATCTGGATACCCGTTCCAACACTAAAAGCTGGTGTTTCACCTGGCCATTTCCCGAATTGAGCCCACAGGTTATAACCGGGGTTAGGATAAATGCTTAGTCGAATCCCTGGGACAACTTGTTGCCTCCCTGAATTTGAAGAAATATGAGAACTGGAAAGCTGAACACCAAGATACTGACCCGTCTCAGTAAGATTAGGGACAGTATTGACCAGGCTGGCTCGTCTCAAATCTTGACGGAAATCAGCTTCATTATTCAGAACGGGAAAATTGTCATCAGCTAACAATTGTGAAAATAGTGAAATTGACATAACGATGGTTAGGATGAGCTTGGTGAGCGAGCGTCGCATGAGTCGATCATAATAGAAAATGAAGGGCAGCCCTCATTTCAACTATCCTCGAATAATCCCTCGTGTACTCTCTTCGATAAATTCAAGAATATCACGAACCTCTGGAGTAATTTCCATATTCTGCTGGATATCTTTTACGGCATGGGAGACATTCAGATGGCTGCGATAAATTTTGGTATAAGCCGCTTTGATTTGACCAATCGTTTCACTGTGAAATCCGCGTCGGTGCAGGCCAACAGAATTGAGACCGTTGTAGGTCAATGGAATGCTGGATGCGCGAATGTAAGGTGGGACATCTTTGGTGATTCGAAAGCCTCCGGCGATGAAAGCATGTTTGCCGATTTTTACAAATTGGTGGATTGGGACAGCACCACCAATAATAACAAATTCGCCTACTTCCACATGACCACCCATATTGCAAGAGTTGGCGATGATAACGTTATCACCGATCTCGCAATCATGGCCGATATGTGAATAAGCCATGATAAGGACATTATTGCCAATGGTTGTCATCCATCTATCAGTGGTCCCGCGATGAATCGTGCAATACTCTCGGATAATAACATTATCGCCAAGAATGGTCTCAGTCTCTTCATCGGCATATTTGAGATCCTGAGGAATTTCTCCCACAACGGCACCGTTGAACAGGCGACAGTTTTTTCCTACTGTTGTTCTCGCACCAATGAGGACATGAGCCTTGATAATGCTGCCAGCACCAATGGTGACGTTTTCTTCTATGATCGCATAGGGTCCAATGCTAACATTTTCTCCAATGGTAACATTATCAGAACTTACTATTGCTGTGGGATGGATGCGAGGATTCATATATTACCTGTCGACTATAGAGGCCATGAGATCCGCTTCGACGACAAGTTTGCCATCAACAAAGCCCATTCCCCTCAGTTTTGCAGAACGAAGTCTAAATTTTACGAGTTCAATTTCAAAAATTATCTGGTCACCGGGCTCAATCAGTTTACGAAACTTAACATTATCGATAGCTGAAAAGAACACCAGCTTATTCTCTGGATCTTCGCCAGCGTTCAATAATAATGCCCCACCGGCCTGTGCCATGGCCTCCAATGTTAGGACGCCGGGCATCACCGGTTTTCCCGGAAAGTGTCCCTGAAAAAAAGGTTCATTCATGGTCACATTTTTTAAAGCCGTAATTTTTTCACCAGGGGTAAAATCGATAATTCGATCAATCAGCAAAAATGGGTAGCGATGAGGAAGGATTCGCATGATTGCTTCTGTATCAAAAACAATCTGTCTTTCTCTGGGTTTCCGCTGGAAACGCTTGGCCAGAATTTGCTTTTCGTACTCTTTCTTGAGCAGCTTGACCAACTCAACATTGCTGGCGTGACCACTTCTGGCAGCCGTAATATGTCCCTGAATGGGCATTCCCAACAGGGCAAGATCACCAATCAAATCGAGGATCTTATGACGTACAGGTTCCGTTTTGGACCGTAATTCCTTACCATTAAGAATACCATTGTCACTCTGGATTAGTTTTTCTTCAATATTGAATAATTTCTGTAGACGATCGAGCTCAGATTCTTCGATTTTGCGGTCTATCATGACCAATGCTGTATCGGCACTACCACCTTTGATCAACCCTTGCGCTTTTAACTCCTCAACTTCATGAAGAAAACAGAAGGTTCTTGCCGGGGCGATTTGTTCAACAAAATCCTGCTCCAATGAGTAGAACGACATGTACTGTGTTCCAAGAGATTGAAGCTTATAGTCTATGAGAAAAGTGACCCTGAATTGATTCGAGGGCAGGGCGTGGATGTCCACACCTTTTTCTGGATCGGAGTAGGTAATGGTCTTATCCAAAACCAAATATTCGCGGGCAGCATCCTGTTCTTCGAAACCTGCATCGAGCAGAATCTCAACAAAAGGCATGGCGCTGCCATCCATTACTGGAGGTTCTTTATTATCCAGTTCAATCAGAATATTGTCAATTTCTAAACCGCTGACCGCTGCAAGTACATGTTCAGTGGTATGGATACGTGAACCATTGTGCTCCAGAGTTGTCCCTCTTGAAATATCGACTACATGGTCAATGTCAGCAGGAATAGGCTTTGCATTGGGTACATCGGTTCTCAAAAATCGGATACCCGTGTTCTGGGCCGCTGGCTTGAAAGTCATCCGTGTTTGAACCCCAGTATGGAGTCCAATGCCCGCTATGGATACCGCTTTTTTTATACTTCTCTGATTTTCTCGTCTAACCTGCATCTATATAAATTCCTTCATTCCACTTACAGCGTCCACTTAGGTCTTATTTACTTGTTTTTCAAGTGTTTTAACAGCTTTGTAGAGCTCCGGCAAATTTTTAATTATGGCTTCAATTTTTAGTTCATCACGGTGTAAACGTGCTGGAAAGCCACTCACCATCACACCGTCAGGTATATCACGTGTAACTCCGCCGCGTGTGGCAATGGAAACATCACTGCCAATTGTCACGTGACCAACGATACCGCTTTGTCCACCCATTTGAACGCCATCACCGACAGTAGTACTGCCTGCGATAGCTGTTTGAGCAGTCAGGAAACAATTTTTTCCAATTCGAACATTATGGGCAATATGGACCAGATTGTCCAATATTGTACCAGCCCCAATAATTGTTGAGCCGATGGACCCACGATCAATAGCACAATTGGCTCCCACTTCAACAAAGTCCCCCAGAACAACATTTCCCGTCTGGGGAATTTTTTCAATTACGCCGTCTTCCACCGTGAACCCAAATCCATCGCTTCCGATAACGCTGCCGCTATGAATCAGGCAATGATTACCGAGGCAGGAATTTTCATATAAAACAACATTGGGATAAATATGGCTATCAGCACCAATTCGACACCCACTTTGGATGACAGCATTGCCTTCGATAATGACATTTTCACCGAGGGTCACATCCTGCCCTATAATGACACCGGGACCGATCTCAGAAGAATCTGGTACCCTGGAAGAAGGATGAACGCTGGCACTGGAATGAATCCCCGGCACCAACTCACGATCCTTTGAATTCAATATCTGGAGGGCTTTTGTCATGGCCTGTTTCGGATTCGAAGTTCTTAGCAGATTGGGATATACAATATCGAAATCTTCAGACACAATCAAAGCAGCGGCTTTTGTGCTTTGCACATACTTCAAATATTTGGAGTTGGATATAAAGGAAATCTCATGGGATGTGGCAAATTGAATCTCATTGAGTCTTGAGATCTCTATGTTCCCATCTCCCTCTAAGCTGGCACCTAGCGCAAGTGCCAGTTCACTGAGTTTAAATGTCAAAGAAATGACAAGCTCCCTATTTCTGGAGCTCCTTCAAGACTTTTTCTGTTAGATCAAATTTTTCCTGGGCATAAAGGATGTTGCCGGCCACTGTATCAAAAATAAAGTCATAGCTGCCATCTTCCCCAACCTTCTTGATAGCTGCGTTGACTTTTTGTAAAACAGGATCAGCCAGGGCTTGTTGTTTCTGATAAAATTCACCTTGAGGTCCTAACTTCTGAACCTGAAACTGTTGAATCTCCTCAGCAAGACGGCGCATGGTGCCTTCCTTCGTAGCCCGATTACTTTCAGTCATCAGGAATTTCTGACGCTCATAATCTTGCTGCATACTGTCCAATGAAGCGGCCATGTCATAATACTGTTTTTCCAGTTTTCGTCCTTCAACCTCAAGTTTACTCTGGGCTTCGCGAAATTCTTCGGACTGCGACAGAATATACTCAGAATTGATGTAGCCAAACTTCTGGCCAAATGCAACCATGGACAAAGTTAATAGTAGGATTAAACGGATTGATGTTTTGTTCAAAATGGTATCTCCTTAACCAATTCTTGCTAAAATTGCTGGCCGAAAATGAAGTGATATTCCGGCGTTTTCCAAGTAGGTACTGGATCCTGGTCAAATCCCCAGCCGATATCAATACCTAACATCCCAAGTGGCGGCATAATAACTCTTCCGCCAAACCCAATCGATCTTTTAAGATCAAACAGGTTACTAGAATTAAAATTGTCCCAAACGTTTCCAGCTTCTGCGAACCCGATTAAATACATCATTGGGTTTGGTGAAAGCAGAAAGCGCATTTCCAAGGTGTACTTGAAAGACGCCATTCCACCAAAATAAGCATCACCTTCCAAGGTTCCAACAGATCGTTCGGCATATCCACGCAAAGCACTGCCATAAATCAAACCAGCTCCCCCCATAAAAAAGTACTCATCATAGGGAATAATGTGGGTGGAATCTGTCTCCAACTGTTCAAGAATGCCCCCTTCAAAATAGTTTCGCAGAGTCAACTTATCTTTCCAGACTGGGGTGTACCATTCCAGGCTAGCCTTCTGTTTGAAGAAACTCTCATTACCGCCAAGTGCTTTGCCGCTATAGACAGAGTTAAGCGTTAATACGGAACCATTGGTTGGAAACTCAGGCGCGTTTCGTGAATCCCGAGTGATGGTTTGATTAATGCTGATCCCCGAAGTCTGTTCAAGGTGGGCCGGGTTTACACGATCAAACACGCTCTGGTAATATATTTTGTCCAGATCATAGCGATCAACAGCGCCTCTGAATGTCCAACGTCCGCGAAAATAATTGTCCGGCCATTGGAAACGTCGCCCAAAGGTAATGGACCCTCCCGTTGTATGCACATCATAGGGTGTTGAATAGCTTGAAGAGGTACTAAAATATGAAGAACTCGTGCCCTGACTGCGGTCCTGGTCAAATAAGCTTACTCCCAAAAGATTTGGTGTATTGAAAAGCCAGGGCTCTACAAAACTTATTGACAAGGCTTCGTAACTGTATGCACGTTGAAAATTAAAGGAAACCTGCTGACCATTGCCGCGGAAATTGGGAAACTGTAACCCAACCGTTCCAATAAATCCATCCCGCTCACTGTATCCAGCGCTTGCCGTAGCAGTCCCGGTATTCTTTTCTTCAACTTCAAAAACCAGATCAATTTCATCGTCGTCGTATGGAATAACATCTGGAATAACATTGCCAAAATAATTCAAGATCATGACTTCTCGCTGCGATCTCATTAGCGCAGTGCGACTAAATAAGTCACCGGGGAATATCCGTAATTCCCTGCGAATCACATTCTCCTTGGTCTTATCATTTCCAACAATATTGATGTGGCGTATGTGAACCGGATTCATTTCGGTGATTTCCAAGGTCAGACTCACCGTATCCGCTGCGACCGGCATTTCGATAGGATTAATCTGACAATAGAGATAACCTTTATCCATGTATGGACTGCGGACACCCAATTCAATAGCTTCCATCAGCTTTTCAGAATTATACTGATCACCCCGGGATATTCCCAGAGTGCGCAGGATATCTTCACTTTCGAAAATCGTATTTCCGGTTACGTTGATTTGACCGTATTTATACTTCTCACCCTCATAAAGATCAATCCGGAAAAACATTTTTTTTAGATCTTTCGAATAATAAAGACTGTCACCGAGGATTTCCGCATCCCGGTACCCCAGAGAATGCATAAATTCTTCGATTACTCTTTCATCAGCCCGCAAATTTTCGATAGAATATTCGGTGTCTGCCCAAAATTTCCACCAGCGTTCTTCTTTAATTTTATCCATTTTCTTTTTAAGTTTACGATCAGAAAGCTGGGTATTCCCGGTGAACTTAATCTCACCAATTGATACTTTTTTATTCTCAGTAATTGTGAATTTGACGCCTCTGGCATTCTCCTTTTCACCCTCAAAAGTTGAAGGCACGATCTCTGCAAGCAAATAGCCATCTGCATAATAAAGCTTTTGGATAATACGCTGACTTTCATAGACTATGAAAGGTGTGAGGGCTTGTCCAGGATGAAGACCCAGAGCCTCGTCTATTTCATCAGTTTTAATTTTTTTGTTACCTTCAAGAACGACCTTATCAAGTCTCGGGTATTCTTCAACTGAGATAATTAGAAAGACGCCTTCAGGACTCTCCCGATCAGAGAGGATCTTGACATCCGAAAAGAGGCCGAGACTCCACAGTTGTTTAACCGCGTCTGAAAAATTCTCTTGATTTGCTTCCATACCGACGCTCAGACCAGATGTTGATATAACGACTTCAGGTGTAGCCGTCTTCGTTCCAATAACATCAATACTGGCAATTTTGACAAGAACAGCTTGCTGACCCAGCAAAACAGATGTAAAGATGATCAGACTTGCGAATTGTAAGATAATATTTTTCATATTAAGACGAACGTTCTAGGATTGAATTTGTTCACTGACCTGTCCGTATCTGCGCTCCCTTTTTTGATAATCCCAAATTG
>JABMOT010000137.1 GCA_013202385.1 Fidelibacterota bacterium | reverse complement strand
TTCAATTTGAGATTCATAAATAGGATAACCGGGATTGGGATACAATGCCTCGGCTCCCTCCTCCAGGAGGGTTGCCAGAAATTTACCAATAACTGGTTTTCCACCGGGTTGAACTGAAATATTCTCTGCGGTAAAATTGAGCCCCCTGGACATTCCAATATCTTCGGCAAGAGCTTCTCTCAAGGGCATAATTCCTGGACCAGGAGCATAGCCAGTTTTTCCATCACGTGCAGCTTTTAAGGCCGCATCGATAATGTGTGCGGGTGTTGTGATATTCATATCACCGAGATGGAAGGGGAACACTTTATTACCCTGGGCAGACCAGGCGGCAGCATCAGCACCAACAGCAAAGGCGGTCTCAGTACCCAAACGAGCATAACGGTTGGCAAATTTTCTCATCCTAAAACCTCAATAACTTTTAAAATGTTTAGCTCATCCCCAGGCGTTTCATGCGGGACTCGCGATCATTGGCAAAACGTTCAATACCTTCCAACAACCAGCGCTCGGAAAGGTGAGCCTCTTCAATGACCTCATCCAAAGATCCTCCTGACCGCCAATTTTGATCCCAATCAGCTGTCATGGCATATTCTATTGAAAGACGATTTCCAGTCCAATCCTGCATTGCTACTGCAGAGCCATTGGTGATGAATGTGGAATTGAGCCAATCAGCATCGCTAACAATATTCTGTTTATAAGCATCTGATTGAACGGCAAAGAGCTGGGGGCTTGAGGCAGCAACCAGCTTCACATTTAAACCACGCTGATCCAGTTCCGGGAGCAGTTTGCAGATATTGAATGTTGTTGCTGTACCCTGAACAAAAATGGTTCCCATTTTGGGCATATCTGATTTGTAGTTACGAATGATGTAAGCCCCTTTGGCTGCTTCCAGGTAGGAAGCCATGCCCAATTTTTTGCGGTCTGGAATCACCACATTCGGTCGGGTTAAATGAAGGGCAATCACAGGTACATCCAAGCCAAGAGCCGCAGTCATCATCGGGGCAACTTCGTTGTGCTCCCAGGGATACAGATTGATCACCTTTCCCTTCGGAAAGAGTTGGGTCACAGTCGGTGAGTAAATACCGAAGTGAGTTCGCGAATCCTCGGCGGTTTCTGGTCCTGAATGTCCGGCAACCCAGATTACCTTTCCTAACTTCACCTCAGCATCCTGCACCATCTGGCTAAAAATTCTGATGGGACCATATTTCAAATATGAAAATGAGCCGTACGTAGAACAAGCAGCGAAGAATCCCTGGAATGAATTTTTGGGATCACTGGCAAAGTTTGTTGCCGCAATACCGGTACAAATGCCAGCATTGGCAAATTCAGTTATTGGTTGAGGCAGTACACAGCCCTTCACATTCGATTTGCGATCGTAGAAGCCGTATCCCGGGATATCGCCAAAATCTTTTCCAAAACCTGAGATGTTGGTTGAATCCGCCAAGTCTGCAGACATGGCGATGACCAGGGGACGGCCATAATTCTTGCTTACATAGCCATTCAACCAGGAGGCGTATTTAGAAAAGCCTCCCCGGTTTGGAGCATTAGTTCCCGGTGGAACAAAAAGTTCTGAAGGGAGATTTTGGATATCTGTGAGAACCGGATCATTTAATGGATTTTTATTCGTATCTATCCAGACGCTGTTCAAATTCTCAGGTACCGCATCACCCAATTCTACCAGACGATCAGCCAGGTAGTTCAACAATTCAGGATCCTGATCAAAAACGTGAAAAACACGTTCTAAATTTGTGCGAGCCTGTTCAAGACGCTCTGAACTTTCAGCTGGACCTGCTTCTCCATAGCCTTCAAAATGGATGTCGTATTTATCGGCAAAAACTTTCTTAGTCTGCCAGTACAACTCACTATTGAATTTGTGAGCAGCTCCGTGAGATTTATTGTCATAAACACCATAACCCCGACCTTTCCTGGTCTTAAACCAGGCCATTGCCGGTGCGCCATCAGAATTATCATCGGCGGTCATTTCCTGGAGAACCTGGTTCACAGAATCCCATTCTGAACCGCTCTCTGTGCCAAATACTCTCCAACCGTGAGGGGCAAACCAATCCTCCGGCGAGCCATAAATCACTGATGAGAATGGACGATTATCAATACCGTAGTCATTCCAATCCACTAAAAAACAAAGATTAGCCAGTCCGAGGCCATAAGCGGAGTTTAACGATTCATGGGTTGCGCCAGGAGTCAAACCCCCTTCGCCTTCAACAGCAAAAACCCGGACATCCTGAGCTCCTGCATACTTGAGTGCCATGGCTTCTCCAACAGCAACGGGCATTCCGTGTCCAGAGGGTCCTGTGTTGGCTTTAAAAATGTTGGTCTTTCCAGTCATCTCGGCGTGTCCGGGAAGTCCACCAATATGTCGGAGCGTCAATAAATCTTCCCAGGTAAGAACTTGCTCTGGAGGACCAGGATTATAGCGCTCATCACCTGTCTGCGCATATTTCCTGCGCAATGATTCGTTTAGTACTGCCAGTAGGGCATAGATTCCAGGCACTGTGTGCCCTGCTGATAAAATGAACTTATCAGCGAATCGTTTTTGAGGGTTCCTGATATCCCAACGCATACTGCCACCGAGAAACAACGACACCATCATGTGCACTTTCGAACGAGAACCGCCAGGATGACCGCTCTGTCTCAAATTGAGCATGATGTCTATGAGCTGATCGGTCATATCTTTGATTTTTTCCCACTTTGGGTAAAGATCAATTGCTGATTGTTCTTTTTGTGAATCAGTCGACATAATTCCCCTCATTATTGAATCCTTGAAACTGGGTCTAGTGGGTTGATTTCGCTAAGTCGGATAAGTTTCTCGATCGCAGAACCTTGGCCATGGCTGCCTGGGCCTCTTCCCAAACATCATGCATACCACACTCACTGAGAAATTCGCAAGCCGAATCATCGAGGAGGCATTCATTCAGGGCCAGTGGTCCTTCCAAGGCTTCGACCACTTCAAGAACTGTAATATCTTTTGGGTTTCTAGCGAGCCGCACTCCACCTGAAACACCTCGGGTACTGTTTATAATTCCTTGCTGAACCAACGGTTTAAACAATTTCCGTAAAAATGGTTCTGGTATCTTTTTATTAATCGATATATCACCGATGCTAATACGCTCTTGATCAATATTTTCAACCAGATACCGAACTGCTCTTAATCCATATTCTCCAGCTTTAGTTAAACGAATCACGCTATAGCTCCTTGTTTCATTAACCAGTTAAATTTCTACTTATGGCTGTTTTTGCTTGTAAACTACTATTTGTGAGAATATTACTCTTAATAGCGAGAATTCCCAGACGAAGTTTCAAAAGATGTAACGAAAAT
>JABMOT010000136.1 GCA_013202385.1 Fidelibacterota bacterium | reverse complement strand
GATACAAAGTTCGCGGGTAGGACAGAGAATCAAAGTCTGTGTTCTTTTGTCTTCAACTTTGGTTAGATGGATTGTCGGCAATCCAAAGGCACCGGTCTTGCCAGTACCGGTTTGGGCAAAGGCAACGAGGTCTTGCGATGAAGATATCAGATGTGGGATTGATTTAGCTTGAATAGGCGTTGGTGTTTCAAAACCAAGCTCTTGGATGGCTTGAAGAATTTCATCATTCAGGCCGAGTTCTGCAAAAGTGATCATTTAAATGTTTGGTCCAATTATTTCTTAATATGTTATTATTTTCATTCCATTTAGTATAAACGAGATCACATCGGCCACTTATATATATCTTCTACGCAAAAAGTAGAATCATTTTTGGTCTAAATGGCTACAGAGAAGGGTTTCAACAGACTAATTACATTTTACATAAAAAGATATTTTTCACCAAAGCCTCAAAACAAGAACCCATATGAACGAGATTGGTAAAATTTTGTGAAGCGATAAGATATTGATACTTCATCAGGTTAGTCTGAGTAGGATGGATCAGGGTGCGGCAAAAGCAACCTGTAATGCCTTCTCAGCCAGGTGCTCCATAAGATCATAACCGGCTCGATTCGGATGAACCCCATCGTAAGTCAGATCGGTCTTTAATCCGGACTGTTTATTAACCATGGCTGTGTAGTAATCCAGATATATAATTCCTTCTTGAAGGGCATATTTTTGCAGAAGCTTATTTAAAGCCGGAATTTTATTCGCAGGATCCATACCCTGTTTCCAGGGATACTCAATCGCCGGCAGGACGGAAGCTAGGATGACCTTGACTCCATTTACCCGGGCTAGCTCAGCCATAGAAATGATATTATCTCGGATCATCTCCAGAGTCATGGGGCCAGTATTACCTGCGATATCATTGGTTCCTGCTAATATTATGACAACGACGGGCTTTAGGTCAATCACATCAGCTCTAAAACGCAACAACATTTGGGGAGTAGTCTGCCCGCTTATCCCACGGTCTATGTAGGAATGATCTTCAAAATACTCAGGATGAAACTTGATCCAGCTATCCGTAATAGAGTTACCCATAAACACAACGCGTTGTTCACCTTTAATAGGGAACTTTAAGGCGGCGTTCTCTTCACTATATCTATTCAAGTTAGCCCAATCCTGAGCATTCGCCAAAATGAGCATTGAGTGGAAAAGTAAAATGATTCCGAAATTGGATTTATTCATCAACATGGATCTCCCTTCATGTCAAAAACTTTTGAGTTTTATTTTAAATTATTCAAACCGATAATCTTGTCAGGACTCTTTAACCCGTTTCAAATATGATTCTATTGCTTCCCAATAGTTCTCATTGCCCTTATTGTTTGCCCACAATGCTTTTGAACCATGTTCACCCTCATCATCCGGGATAAAGAAAGTTTTATCAGCCCCATTAAGGGCATCATAAAGTTCCTTGACCGAAGGCGCTTCTGCTCGGGAGGAGGTCATGAAAACAGGGCAAGTCAGCTGGCGGGCATAATCAACCATAGCTTTATTGTTGTAGCTAAAATAAGCCCCTGGAGAAAATGCCACCAGGCCAGCGATGTCAGCCGCATATTCATTCGCCAAAATCAGAACAAGAGCGGCTGAATAGGAGCTTCCCCAAACGATCAACTTATTTTTTTTATAGTTATCTTTCACATGAGATATGGCAACTTGCAAATCTGGGTAGGCGTCGATGTATTGAGTTCCCAAACCAAGTTCAATTGCTTGGGTATAGGTATCATTCTTCACCCCTTCCACCGCATCACCGGAACGCTGATCAATGGCGATACATGTGAATCCAAGCTGATTTAATCGCGGAGCAATTGCTCGGTATTCACCTCGACTATAGCGTGCCTGATGAAAAAGTAAAATCACTGGTGCATCAGCCGCCCCTGATTCATAAACATCTGCTTTGATGTTGAGCCCATCAAAACCTTTCAATACAATGGTTTTCATACCTTTGCCTTCTATCTCAGAATGATTATCGGCACATGTGTTAAGACCAAGACAAATGATCAGGCTCATTGCACATATGTTCATATCCGTTATTGGAAATCTCATCCTAACTCCGAAAAGATTATCATTTAGCCAGGAATTTGGGTGCCTGTCTATGCTTGGTCCCCTGCTCGTAAGCGTAGGCAATTTCCAGCAAAACCGGCTCACTCCAGGCCCGACCAAAAATGGAAACCCCTACTGGGAGTTCATCCACAAAACCCATGGGAACTGTGATGCTCGGGTAACCAGATTGTGCTGCAGGAGAAGAACTCCCTAAAGTGAAACTGTCACCATTTATATGGTCCGTCTTCCAGGCGGGGCTGCCTGTTGGAGATATGATCGCATCCAGATTGTGCTCATCCATAACTCTATCGATACCATTCTCTCTGCTGCCCTTCAACATGGTAGCCAGGGACTCCTGATATTCTTTTGAACTCAGGTCGCTTTTTTCCTGAGCCATCTCCAGATATTTCTGATTGTAAAAGGCCATTTCAAGTGAGTCATCTTTGTTAAATGCAATTAATTCTTCCAAGTTTTTGATAGGGGCATCCGATCCCAGTGATTTAAAGTATTTGTTCAAACCATCCTTATATTCAAAAAGCATGATATTGAAAGATGCGTTATCAACCTCTGAATCATAAATTTTATCAATCTCTACAATTTCAACTCCCTGACTTGTTAAAAACTCCAGGGCTTGAACCATTAATGCATCTACTTTGTAGTTTTGTCCCCGCGGTTCTGTGAAGTGCCCAATCCGTTTTCCTTTTAAACCATCTGTTTTTAAAAATTGAGTGTAGTCTGCATAAAACTTACCTTTGCTTGCAGCAGTTTTATCATCCTTGCTATCTATCCCAACAAGTGCTCCCAGACAGATGGCCGCATCCCTGACCGTTCGTGCCATGGGTCCTGCTGTATCCTGAGTATAGGAGATGGGAATGATACCAGAACGACTTACCAGGCCAACTGTTGGCTTCACGCCTACGATACCATTTGTAGTGGATGGACATACAATGGATCCATTGGTTTCGGTTCCAATAGCCAGTACGGTAAGATTTGCAGATACTGCGACACCAGAACCTGCACTTGATCCACAGGGATTTCTGCAAATGATATACGGATTATTGGTTTGACCCCCGACCCCACTCCAGCCGCTTGATGAAAGCTCGCCTCTAAAGTTCGCCCATTCACTCAAATTTGCTTTTGCCAGAATGACGGCCCCAGCTTCTCTAAGCTTTTGGGTTACAAAGCTATCCTGTACGGGATGTGAATTGATCAGTGCACGAGATCCAGCTGTGGTGGCCATTTTATCGTGGGTATCAATATTGTCCTTTAGCACAACAGGGATGCCGTGAAGCGGTCCTCGTGACTTACCCGCCTTTAGCTCAGCATCCAGTGCTTGTGCAATTAGCATCGCATCAGGATTTACCTGTATGATGGAGTTCAATTGAGGACCTGATGCATCAATGGCTTCAATTCGATCCAGATATGCTTGCACAACGTCCTGAATGCTATAACTCCCGTTTGCATAAGCATTCTGGAGCTGGGCTATATCTATTTCTTCAAATTGAAATGGCTGCATGCTCTGATCCTCCTGAATCTGGGGCTGGCAAAAACTAATTAGACCGCTTAGCACGATGAAAACCAGCACTTGAATTTTGTATCTTGGATTCATTTTTAGTGTTCCTCATAATTTTATGTTGGTGAATAGTCACTCATTGAAATTTTCGCTGATATTAAGTATACAACTTGCCGGCAACATAGAAAATATTTACACCCAATAATTGGAGTCGCCTAGTTTAATCTGCTAACTCTCCATCTTTGCTCATGTTTTTTGGTTGGATAAAAATGAGAGCCATCAAAGCGCCCATAAATGTCAGCATTGATGCAATATAAACAGCCCGATTAAAAGCACCAAGAAACGAATCCCTAAAAAGTTGCTCGACAAGTCCAACATTATTCCCTGTTAGGCCAACGGGCACCTTTGCAGCAGAAAAGTTTGCGGCCTCCTGCATAATTTCAGCCTTCAATTCATTCGCCATGTCCAGATGTACTATTCCTTGTTCAACAGCTTCCTTGAAAGAAAATAATACGAATGCACCTATCAAGGCTATTGCCAGGACACCAGCCGCTCTAGCCACCGTGTTGTTAATCCCCGATGCGATACCAGAATTGTTTTCGGAAACCGCTCCCATTACAGCCGTTGTCAGGGGGGCAACTGTAATGCCCATCCCGATTCCCAG
>JABMOT010000135.1 GCA_013202385.1 Fidelibacterota bacterium | reverse complement strand
TGTTTAACTAGTACGATTATATGAAGTGACATTCAAACACGCTCCTCAGCATCAATTTAGAAATGCAATATAGACGGATACTCTTCTTTTGTAAATGCTTACTTCGTCAAGATTTTCTTTTACCAAAAATTGTCCAGTTCATCGGATTCAAGATGGTTTTCAGCCACATAAAATTGATTATGGTTCTTTCTCTTGAAACTTGAACGCTTATCCAGATACCCACGATGGCCATGATGCCGTTGGGAGCCCACATTGCCAGGACTGGATCCAGCTTTCTGCGATCCGCCAGTTCTTCGCCTGCGATCAGTGCAGCCCAATAGATAAAAAACATCCCGATCGCCACACCAATCGTACCGCTAGATTTGCGAGTCATGATACCTAACGGAACACCAATCAGGACAAAAACAACGCAGGTTACGGCCATGGCATATTTCTTATGAATCTCTACCAGATACTTATTGATCTGTTTGAGATAGCTATTTAGAAGGCGCTCCTGACTTTCCAATTTGTCTATAGTCCGATTCCAGACTCTCGTTCTGGCGTCAACAATCCCATCTAGAGGAAGAGGGATTCGCCGAATTGTATCCATGACAGCAAGCATATTTACAATAGAATCGCCGTTAAAGAGGGGGCTATTGACTCGTATGCTTAGCATTCGATCAATGGTTCTATTGAAGCGTTCCTGGTTTTCTTCAATGCGCTGATACATCATGTCAGGTGTCATTTCACGGTCTCCCCTAACAGCGGAGTCTCTGCGCTTAAGTTCCAGATTGTTAACTTTGACTGTGAGTCGGGTTGAATCAAAATATTCTCTCTGATAATCATCCAGTTTATCCAGATCCAGCAAATGCTTTTCACCGTTGTAGAGGGTGAATATAATCTGCCCCCCAGCTGTTTCGGTCCGGCCAGATTCGGCAAAGATGGAAACTTGTTCTCTGAGATCACTTTTTGAGAAGATGACCACACCCTTCAGTCCTGCTTCAGTAACCTCATTCACCCTGATGTTATAGTCCGGCAAATCTTCAATAAAATAGCCTGGCACGATATCCAGATCCGGACGCTTACGGTATATATCTGATCCCAGCAAGCGGGCTCGGTGATTCACGTCTGGCAGGATGGTAGTATTAAAATATAGCGTAAAGCTACCTACCAGGATTGAGAAAACCAAAGCAGGGGCCATTATTCGACGGAGAGAAATCCCACCGGATCGCATGGCAGTAACCTCATGATCGGTTGCCAAACGTCCATAGGCCAGTAACACGGCAACCAGAACCGATAGTGGAATGGCCAGGGCTAGAATCCAGGCCAGGTTAAGTGCTATATATTCAAGAATAACAAAAAAGGAGAGCCCCTTCCCCAAAATCCGGTCCATAGCCCGAATAACGAAATTTACCAGAAAGATCATTGTCAATACAAACAATGAGTACATGAATGGGGTGAGCAATTCACGAAAAATGTATTTATCTAAGATCTTGATCATCGTTTAAAAATAGGCGTGATCAGAGTGGATTCTAGTGGAAAGATAGAGATCTGAATCAGAGGTTTTCCGGCTTGATACTTAGCCAGGATTGTTCTTAAGGGACTTGGCGCCCCGGCCTAAAACTACCAATTTCCCATATAATTTTGTCCCCAGCCAGTCGTATATAAAATCTGGCATGGCAGTTATTAAATGGACCAGAATTGCCATTTGCCATGGGAAAGTAAAACGTTTTCTACCTCGATCCAGTGCTCTCCTGATTTTATAACTGGCACGATCAACATCCATGAGAAACGGCATGGGGAAATTATTCTGATCGGTTAGATGAGTCCGGACCCAGCCAGGACGAATATCAGTAACATGAATACCAAAGGGTTGTACTGAAAACCTTAGCGACTCGAGATAGCTGATCAATCCGGCCTTTGTGGCACTATAAGCAGCACCTGACGGTATCCCGCGAAAGCCGGCAATGCTACTGACACCAACCAGGTGTCCCTTGCGTGCCTCCACCATATATCTGGCAAAGAATTCCAGGGTTTGGGTAGCTGCACGTAAGTTTAAATCGATGATCCGGTTTAAAACTTCGATATTTTTCTCACCAGGGTATGACATTTTTCCACCCCAGCCTGCATTGGCAATTACCAGATCAAAGCCCGTTGATTCCACCTGTGCTGTATTCAATGATTCCAGGAAATCCTTTTCGATAGTGGCATCACAGACCAAAATATGAGCCTCTCCGCCACTGGCATTAATTTCAGTCGCAAGGGTCCTCAAGTTCTGCTCTGATCTGGCCAGCAACCAGAGCTTAGCGCCCACTTTTCCATAATCCAGGGCCAGCTGTCGACCGATTCCCGTACTGGCTCCTGTTATAAGGATATTTTTGAATTTATTATCCGTCAAGACCGCTCTCTGGTGGTTGCAGAATGATAGCAGGCATATCCGAGGCAGCACAATTTTCGTTGACCTGTGCTGGTGTTTTGCCTCCGGGAATGGAGACAGAACAAGCGGGGTGAGAAATACCAAATCGCAACGCCACTTGGGCCGGGCTGAAATCAGGATAGCGCTCATAAAGATCGCTCATCGACTCCATTTTTCCCAGGTAGCTCTTGAGTTTCTCCGCATCAAGATTAAAACGCCGATGGTCATCACCTTCGAAAATGCTCTGCCGATTGAATTTGCCGCTAAGCAAACCAAACAACATGGGAATGCGAACAATCACTCCTATACCATACTTGATCGCCTCTGGGAAGAGTAACTTTTCAGCCTTACGTTCTAACAGATTATAGCGGACCTGAATACAATCGAGAAGACCTTTGTGTCTTTCCAGGAGATGAGCCTGCTCTGATTCCTTGAATGATTGAATGGATAAGCCTGCGTGTTGGATTTTGCCCTGCTCCTTCAAAAGTGTGAGCGCCTCCCAGGGATCATCCCATTCCAGTTTTTCAAGATCGGGACTGTGCAATTGAAGGATATCCAGAGTTTCCAAACCCAGACGCTTCAGACTCTTTTCAGCTGCTTCAATTAAATATTTCTTCTTATAATTCTGTTGAATGGCCCCATAGCCGCTATCACTATCTTTACCGGCGTGATAGAAATCGTTGCCAGCCTTGGTAGCTATTATCAGGTCACCCTTGCCCCGTTCTTTGATTACTTCTGCGATCAGATCTTCTGAATGACCAAATCCATAGACATCAGCAGTATCAAAAAATGTTACTCCTGCATCCAAAGCGGCATGTAAAGCTTTTTTTGAAACGTCATCGTCTGTGGGTCCCCAATTCATTCCACCGCTGGCCCAGGCACCAAATCCAATCGTTGAGACCCTGGGACCGCGTGCGCCAAGAATTTTATATTGCATCAATGTTTCTCCATATTTTGCTTTCAAATTACATTCGATTTAAATGTATGCCTGACGTAAACAGTTTGGGCTAAAGCCCTTAAATAATGATTTTCATACTCCCAGCCTAAAGGCTGGGGTAACCATGAATTTCACCAAGGTTTGAAATTTGCCCCGTCTTTTAAGACGGGGTTCTCATAGATATTAAGCGAAAAGGGCTTTAGCCCAACAACTGGTCTACTCCGTGACGGACCGCATCAGTTTTTCGATCTCTCCCGGTGTCGACATGATCTTTGAAAATGTGGTCATGGTGAGATCTGGAAAGGACAGGGCTATTCGATATCGCCCATGCAGCATGACAGCCGAGTTGCCCATAAGAAGAATCTCATAGGGTAGAAAAGCTGTATGCTTTGGCTTGCCAATATCAATGATGGGCAGAAAATGCGATTCACCGACCTCACCCCCAAGTGCTATCCCGTAGATTTTTAAATCTTTACCTGGAATTTCGTAGGAATAAACCAGCTCCGTGTCTCCACCCTTGGATAACTTGGATTCGATGATGCTTTTTCCTACAGAGTATTTAGAAAACTCTGTGAGGAGGACCACATCTTCAAAATAGGGCATCCCAAACATATAGTGATAATGAGCCAGATCCTTGGTGTCTATCCCCTCCTTGGCTCCAAAACTTTCATTTTTAACATCGCCCAGCGTTGCCATTGCCGCACTTAGTTTAGCGTCAACTGCGACAAATTTGTCTTTCACTGCTGCATAGTTTTTCTGAAAATATGCATTTCCCAAATACATGGGATTTGTATAAGAAACGTTTACCAGACCGGCTTCCAGAGTCAAACCCACACGAAGTGCGGCTGCAAATCCGGTCAACTCCCCAAAAGCCTGGATAGCCTCAATCATTTCAGTTGAATTAACAACAATTACCCACCGTGATTCATCAGCGGCAGGTTGATACGACCCCAGAATCTTAAAACCAGCTGCAATGAGAGCCTTATTTGTCTTGGTTTTCATCACATCAAGAGTCTCTGAGCTTTGCGCGCCCATGATGTAAGGTTTCAGCCCTTGTCCGATGACAATGTTGCCACCCAGGCCCAGTACCATCATTGCCACTAATAAACGTCTCATTTTTCTCACCTCTGAACTTGATTATATCCCTGTTAACTGATTATTATTTTATTCTTTTGTCTGCTGACCAATTACCGATTATCTCTTGAGCTGCGGGAATAATGCGGACTGTGAATTCCTTCTGGACTGGATTGAAAGATTCACCATCCATATGGGCGGGTATCGGGTAGTCGCTTTCAATATGTAGCTCTGTGGTTCTATGCATCTCCATTTCCGGAACTTCTTCGGCAGTACCATCATAAAGTTTTCCAAAGGCCTGAAGTATCCGAAATCGACTGATATTCTGGACATAACATACATCAAACAACCCGTCATCCAGCTTGGCGCTGGGCGTGAGCTGTAACCCGCCACCCACATTCCAACCATTTCCAATGCTCATAAGAAATACTTTATCATCGATATCAATATCATTGAATTTCACGCGCAACGGCATGCGTTTGTATGTCAAATAGGTGCCTCCAATGGCAACCAAATACTTTGGTACACCACGCAAAAAAGGCAGCATTTTGCCAATATCATTGGCTCTACCTTCAAAGCCTAAACCCATGACATTGACAAAGCGTCGACCATTGGCTTCGCCTAAATCAATTTTTTTTATATCGTGGGCTAAAAGCACCTCCACAGCATTTTCCAGATCACCAACCTTCAGGGAAATACTGCGGGCAAAATCATTCCCGGTACCAATGGGTAACAACCCCAGGGGCTTGTTCAGATCAGGCATCCCATTGACGATCTCATTGATGGTTCCGTCTCCACCAACTGAGACAACTACATCAAAGTCAGCCTCAACTTCCTTCACAAGTTCTGTTGCATGGCCAGGTTCTTTCGTAAAATGAAATTCATAGTCCGCATCTCTTGCGCGCAACAACCTTTCAATCTCTGGCAAAGCCTTCATCGTTGAGTGACTGCCCGCTTCGGGATTCACAATGAGAAGATAGCGATGAGCTGATTTCGATTTTTTCATAATTACCTATAAGGTTAAGGAGAATGATTTCAGTAGAATTCCTGGACAAATGATGGCACTGAGTTCCCGTCCTTCATATGTCCCAACATCTGGATTTACATGAGCAGTGTCAGTCGTCTGCTCTAAGCTATCCCCGAGAAAGCTGTAGATACTGTCGTCAAAGCGCATGTTCTCGATGGGTGCAACGATTTTGCCAGATTCAACCCAGAAACAGGCATAACGTGTCATCCCAGTAATACGACCACCAATCATATCGCTCCAATTCAGGTAATGGAGATTTGAGAGATACACTCCAGTGCCCAGGGCCTGGAGTACATCAGCCTCTTTCAAAGTACCCACAGCCATTGACGGAGCCCGCATGCCCTCACCTTCAGATGCAAAGTTTGATTCAACTCCGTATTCCTTCGCTGTTCTTGAGCTCACCAGAGTTTGCTTTAATTCGCCATTTTCGATAATGATTGTTTTCTCTGGAGCAACTTCGCCATTTCCATTGAATCGGGGTGCAAAGCCAGAACTAAAGTCTTCTGAGAGGGTGAACAACTCAGATAATTTCTTGCCCTCATTTCGCATTTTTCCGAGACAGCTTTCACTTTGGCGAATGGCCGCTTCAGACACTCCGCCCCATGAGAACATGGATAGAATATCTGCAACACCTGCTGAGGCGATAAAGGTTCGGTAGTTACCGGGTGCAATTTTCTTGGGCGGAAGCGACATAAGCTTGAGTTTGTTGATCGATTCATCCAAAAATGATTCATAGGCAGCTTGATCCCAATGAGTTCCACCAAAGGTGGCCTTAACCATCTTTTCTTCAGGAGTGATCAGTGAATAATCCAGGGAGAAGGAGTCCGATGCAAACCAGTGATACCCGCCTGCTGAATTTGCACTGCCCTGATAAATCCGTCCTGAGGCCCAAATGCCGGTGAGATCAACATGACCCATCGCCGGTAAAATCTTTTCCGGGATATCATCGGAGGCTGGTATGGATCCTTGTTTTTCGCTCATACTGGTTTCCTGGCTGTCAGGAATAACCATATATGGATCTTCCGGGAGTTGGACGACTTCAGCTCTGAGTCTTTTCAACTCTGCTCTAGCCCGAGATAAATCTTCATTTAGATCACCAGAAAGAGACACACTGCCACTACACCTTTTTCCAGCGTATATGAGGTTAAAACCAAGATCGGCTTCATCCACGTTGCCAGTCTGTCTTACTTTGGCAGCGTTGACACGGGTAAAAGTTGAATTTTCACCACTAAAACTCAAACCCAGATGTTCACCGGTTTGAAGTTCAGTAGTGATAGTCTTGCTTATTTGTTTAAATAATTTTTCCATTAGATCCCTCAATAAATATTAATCATTTGACAGTTCAGGTGAGTACACATCTGGCAATTACGCTCCGCCAAATATTTCAACACTGTCAAACAGACATAAGGGGCTGGCGTGCCCGACACGGATTATCTGGTTGGGTTCACCTTTTCCACAAAAGGGTGTCCCGTAAACTTCAAAAGTGTCTCTATTCCCTAGCTTTTTCAGGCTCCGCCAGAAGGGGTTTGAAATGGCACGATAGTTTGGATTTTTAACCGTTTTGGTCAGTTTGCCATTTTCAATAAGTTTTCCATACTCACAGCCGAATTGAAATTTATTACGATAATCATCGATTGACCAGGAGCGGTTAGAGGTCATATAGACACCTTTTTCCACAGAGCCAATTATTTCAGCTCGACTTGAATTCCCAGGTTCAAGGTTGAGGTTGGCCATCCGATCAATGGGGGCCCGGTTCCAGGAGCTGGCTCTGAAATTGGCCACGCCATCCAGACCGGAGCGCAATTGGCTTTCCATTCCTCCTAATCCGCGAATCAACAGCCCCTCCTTTATTAAAAATTCCTTTTCTGCTTTCAAGCCGCCATCATCGTAGGCGTAAGAAGCAAATTCATTCTCAACATAGGGGTCAAAGGTGATATTCATAAGGCTAGAGCCATACTGCAATTTCCCAAAATCACTAGGCCGGACAAAGCTCCAGCCAGCATAATTTCGCTCATCACCCAGAATTCTATCAATCTCCAGTGCGTGACCCACACTTTCGTGAATCTGCAACATCATTTGATCAGGGGCCAGAACAAGATCCAGAGTCCCAGTGGGGCATTCCTCTGCGCTAAGCAGCTCTACCGCTTCGGCACCAATGTTTCGGCATCTGTCTAGAACATCTGATTCATTAAAAACTTCCATCCCTTTCTGAAAACTTTTTGCCAAAAGACCGCCGTCAGTCCGTTTCTGGGTAATGGCGCCATCATGGGCAATGGCTGAATAATCGGCTGAAACCATGAGGTATTGCTGCACTACATCACTGCCATTGGAAGAGACAAAGTGAGATTCGGTCTCAACCGTTCGAGCCATAGAATTCGTAGTCACAATCTTATCCGAAACTTTTAATGCTTTGGTTGCTTTGATTAAAAGCTCTGAAAGTTCTCCCGGAGAGAAGGCATCTGCTGCAGATTGATAAGGAGATCTGTAACTCCCCTTTGCCACAGGCCTGGCTTCAAGTCCAAATGAATGCAGACTGAATTTTGAGGCCGCAGTGGCCATTTTTACCGCGTGTTCAGCAGCAGCCTGAATGCCGGCCCGATCCAATCGACTGGTCCCATAATAGGCGAATTGGCCATTCACCAGAACCTCAACCATTAAACCCTGTTTGGATTCTCTTGTATTTGCCTCAGGGTTGCCATCCCTGACCAGGCGGAATCCTGTATTTTCTTTGACATAACGTAAACCGATCCAGTCGGCTCTTACGTCAATACCAGAAAGTATTGCATTAAGATCCATTATATTCCCTTTGCTTAAATCAAACTTGATCCCTCAGAGTTGAAGGAGCGGCTAAAACTAAGGTGGACTCGCCTAACAATCAAGGAAAGGGTTCTCAACGATTGTGTTGCGGAGCGGCTATTAAGTGTCTGCCTGTGATACATGTCTATTTTGGTCATGTCCATCAACTTTACTGCTTGCTTTGAAGATTTGGAGATATAATTTTTGCCATTCTTGCTGGATTGAAAGCGTGTATAGCTTTATGGATTGCCTTGATGGAGTGGATGCTCATGGGGAATCCACTCAATTTTTGGGGACTGGCAAGGATTTACAGTTAAACAAGATAGTAGATCACTTAACCCAAATGGGCGCCAATCATGTCATCTATTCGACTTAAAACACTTCTCCTTTGCCTGTTACTGGCAGGTACTTCGATCGCACAAAAAATTGCTGTGATGGATTTAAGTCCGCTGTGACCTGTTCCAACGGGAGACATCACTGTTCTTTCAGAGCGATTCCGCAGTCAGCTGGTTCAGACCCAAAAATTTGAAGTTATGGAAAGAAATGAACTGGAGGCGCTGGATCAAGAGTTGGCGCTGCAATTATCAGACGGCTTCGATGAACAGGCTGTTGCTGAGGCCGGTCGAAAGCAAGGCGCTGAGTTTGTCGTTTTAGGTTATATCGGAAAACTGCAAGCTACCTATACCATAGACGTGAGAATGATCAATTGTACGACAGGGCGCATTGATAATAGCTATTCTGAGACTTATAAGGGTGACATCGACGGACTCATCGTCCTCATGGAAAAATTGGCCAAACGCATGGCTGGCATAAAAGAAAAAAGCAATTTGTGGATGTATCTCACGGGTGGTGGCGTCGTGACTATTGCCACCGTTGCAATTCTATTGACCAGTCCCGAGGATCCTGTTGGATTGCCTGAACCTCCTGGCCCTCCCAGCAATTAATCTTTCATATCATTCATAGAAAGCGAACAATCATGAAAAAACTAATTCTGCTTATCACCTTGATGATGCTCACTGCTACTGGATTTTCCACTACTGTGGTTGTAGATCAAAGTGGCGGAGGAGATTATACGACTATCCATAGTGCAGTAGCTGATGCAGCCTCAGGGGATACGATTCTGGTTATGAGCGGTACTTATTTGCTCTCGTTGGCACAAGGTGCTATCAGTATCACGAGAGAGCTTCATTTGATTGGATCCGGCTACGATCTTCCGGAAAACGGTGGGACTCAGATCATCGCATCAAGCGCCATTTTGAGTTTTTCAGCCAATGCTGATGGGTCGTCGTTCAGTGGTTTCAGAGCTTATGGCTATGGTGCCCCCATGATAAATGTAGCTGCTGATGAAGTGGTTATTGAGAACAATCATCTTACGAATAGTTACAATCAGGGCTGGCTTATGCAACTGAGTGCTGGCATTACAAGTGACACTGTCAGGAATAACTATATCGGATTCAACGGGGCGTCCAATAACCCCGGAATTTCACTTGATCAGACCATCGATGTTGCTATCAACAACAATGTGTTTTTCAATTGCAGCTGGTACGGAGGGATCTATGTAAATGGAGGGACAAACAGCATGATCGCCAATAATTTGTTCCTTTCCTGTGCAGTGGGCGTCTATACAAACGGCTCTGCAGCCACTATCGAAAATAATATCTTTTATAACGGAACGAATGGCGCGGGTCAGATTTACACCGTTTCAGGAACACCGACGATCAGCACCAATTGTTTTTTCAACAATGTCGCTAATGGAATCACAGGCTTTTTTCCAATTCTTGCCAATCCAAGTTTTATTGATTTTGGCAATAATGATACCTACGCCTACACTTCATACGACAGTGACAATTACAACCTACATCTGCAAGCTGGTTCACCCTGCGTTGATGCCGGGAATGCCTCGATTGCATACTATGACCTGGATGGCAGTCTAAACGACCTCGGTGCTTATGGCGGGCCGTGGCCAATGGGAACCACAGGTGCACCAGCCATGCCGATCATAAATCAGATCTCGGTTACCCCGACGGGTGTTGCTCCAGGTGGTACCATCTCCATTGAGGTCATCGGACGTTTCGGGGAATAACTGAATTTTATTTAGCGTTGATATTGTAACAGACTTAGGAGAGATCCATCATGAGACGATTCATTTTCATATTCACATTAATTATCGGCTTTTCTGGAGCCTTGCTGGCAGACACCATCGTGGTTGATCTTGCAGGCGGTGGTGATTACACAACGATTCATGGCGCAGTGGCTGCTGCCGCTGATGGTGACACTATCCTTGTCATGAGCGGAACCTATATTATTAGTTCTGCTGATGGTGGTATTGTTATTAATGATGAATTACACATGCTTGGTTCCGGCTATGATCTGCCTGAAAATGGTGGAACCTATATTCAATCCGCCACATCCGTCTTCGATTTTCAGGCTGGTGCAGATGGATCGACGATGCGCGGGTTCAGGATCTTTGGTTATGGCGCTCCCATGATCAATATTGCCGCTGATGACATGATCATCGAGGAAAATTATTTGACCAATAGCTACGATCAGGGCTGGCTTATAAATTTTGTTGCAGGGGCTTCTGCCGACACAGTTAGAAACAATATCATAGGATCGGTTTCCCCCACTTACCGAGTGGGTCTTTCAATCAATCAAACTGTAGATCTGACAGTCTGCAATAATATTTTCTTTGGCTTTAGCTGGCTGGGCGGACTGTATCCCCAATCAACCACAAACACCCTGATTGTAAATAATCTCTTCGTTTCCAATGCACAAAGCCTGTATTACAACGATAGTGGATCAACCATCGTGAACAATATTTTTATGAATGGCGGGACACAGATCACAGCCCAGGGAGGAAGTCCTTCAATCAGCTACAACTGTTTTTTTAATAATACCAGTAATGGATCAACAGGAATTGCACCTATTCTTGAAAATCCTGACTTTGTTGATTATACCCCCAATGATGTTTACGACACGGATTCATATGATCAGGACAACTATAATTTTCATTTACAGACCGTTTCTCCCTGCATTAATAGGGGTAATCCCCTTTTTGACTATTTCGATCTGGACGGTTCCCGGAATGATCTGGGCGTTTACGGTTGGAAATTTCCTATCGGAACCACTGGTGCACCCACCATCCCCGTAGTTAATTCCATCTCAGTAAGTCCTGCAACCGTCTCTCCCAGTGGAACAATTACTATTAACGCCACGGGCAGAATCGGAGAGTAGTTTAGGTTCATCATCCAAGGGACTGAATAATTTGAGATATCTATATGACCTATAAATCCACAAAATGGTTCGCATCCATACTGATTCTGTTGACCTGTTCTCCATTGCTTGTATTGGCGACGATTACCGATGCTGAATATTTTTACAACTCAGATGATCTGGGTCCAGGGAATAACAGCTCACTGTCAGTAAGCCTTCTCAACGGGATCGCTACTGCCACCGGGTCTAATCTGCCGACTTCCGAATTGGGCTCCGGAATACATACGATCTATTCTCGCATATATGATGATCAATATGGTTGGGGCGCAAAACGGGGACGGCAATTCTTGGTTACCAGCATCGTAACCGACAACAGTATCTCGGCTGCAGAATATTTCTTTGATGACGATGATAACGGCGCCGGATTCAATACGCCACTCAGCCTTTCGCTGAGCAGCGGAATTGCTACCGCCACAGGGACCAACCTGGCAACTGATGGCCTGGCAAGCGGCATTCATATCATTTATTCCCGGTTCTATGCCAACAATCATGGCTGGGGAGCCACCAGAGGTACTCCATTTCTGATCACCCATGAAGCCACGGAATACACCATCAGTGGAGCTGAATATTTTATTGATTCCGATCCCGGTGTGGGTCAGGGAAGCGGCCTGAATGTGACCCTCTCCAACGGGGTCGCCACTGCCACGGGTTCCAATCTCCCCACCGACGGACTATCAGTGGGTTTTCATGTCATATATTCCCGGTTTTATGCCGAGAACTTTGGCTGGGGTACTCCCCGAGGAGTTCCATTTCTGATCACGTCAACTGAAGCTGCAAACACCATCACTGCAGCTGAATACTTCATCGACTCGGATCCAGGAATTGGGCAGGGCAATTCTCTGAGCTTAAGCGGAACAGCAAACCAGGTCAGCCTCAACACTCAAGTCGATTTGAGTGAGTCTTCAGCCGGTCTGCATAGTATTTCCATTCGCTTATTCAGCCTCCAGGCAGGCTGGGGTGCAGCTCGCTCAGCGCTGTTCAATGTGAGTTCCGAAGCGACTGTTACTTATATTCAATCGGCCCAATATTTCATTGGTGATCAACCGGGGAATTCTGAGATCATCACCATCTCCAGTCCCACTGACGGCACTTTTGATGAATTGAGCGAAGTAATAAGTCTGTCAAACGTAGCCATTCCGGATGGTGCAACCGGCCTGCAGACGGTCGGTGTACGATTCCAGCGCGCAGATGGTGAATGGAGCGCCTGGCGTACAACCCAGTTCCTCGTGGTACAGAATGATCCCCTATATACGATCTCAGCTGCCGAGTACTTTCTTGATGTAGATCCGGGGCCAGGATCGGGTGTGGCCATTGAGGCTCCCCTTGACGGCAGCTATGATGAAATTGAAGAAGAGTTCAATCTGCCGGTTTCCATAGAAGGTCTACCAGAGGGAGGTCATTTTGCTTATCTCCGACTACAGCGCAGTGATGGCAAGTGGGGCGCACCCAGGGGCAACTACTTCATCATTAGCGAAGATGCTCAACCAACAATCGCCGGTGCGGAATACTATATCAATCCAGCAACCCCTGAAGGTAGCGGGATAACTTTCAGCCCTCTGGATGGCGCATTTAATACTACCCAGGAATCCGTCTCAGCCATCACCAACCTGGCCTCGTTAAATGCCCAAACTCCGGGAAATTACACAGTCTATGTGCGCTTTAAAAACAGCCGGGGTGAATGGGGACCCGTGGGGACCCACCCCTTTACGGTTCAGATCAGACCACAAATTGACACCAATGCAGATACACTTGATTTCGCTGCCCTCTTCACCGGTGAGACCAGAAGTTTAAGTCTAACCATTTCCAATATTGGTGATGCAGACCTGATCGTGAGTACCCTTAATTTCAGTGATGCTGCCTACACAGCCAACTGGTCAGGGGGTACCATTACTCCGCTTGGAGCACAAACTATCAATGTGACCTTTGCACCAGTAGAGCCGGCCGGGAACCATCCGGCTACCCTGACCATCACCAATAACGATGCTGCAAAAGTGATAACATTACAAGGCCGCGGGCTCGATACCGCCCCCATTATGGCTGTCTCTCCAGATAGCCTCACCTTCGGGACTGTCCAGACCATTGCCAATGCCACTCTGAGCGTTCGGGTCAGCAATTCCGGCAATGAGGATCTGGTTTTGACTGGAGCGACCAGCACCAGTCCAGCTTTCACCGCCTCCATCCCCAACCCGACCGTGGTCCCCTCAGAATATGTGGATGTGGATATCACCTTTGCACCCTCTCTGGGTCAAACTTATATAGACACCCTCTATCTCCTGTCGAACGACACCTATTTCCCCTCCTATCCGATTTATGTGAGTGGTGCAGGATCCATCGTCCCTGTACCTGACATTCAGGTTTCTATTGAAAGTTTGAACTTTGGGAATATTGCTCTTGAAAATGCCCCAAAGAACCTGGGTTTTGTGATCAGCAATACTGGAACCGCCAACTTGAACATCATCAGTGTTGTGATCGATGAGGCAGCCTTTATTACTTCCCTGACCGCCGGCCAGAGCATCGCTGCCTCGGGTTCATTGCAAATTACTGTGAGTTTTAATCCGACTGAATCGAGGCGCTATAGCGGCACGTTAACCTTACAGAATGATGATCCTGATTCTCCTCAAATTATTATTCCTCTGAGTGGATCCAGCGTTTTCCCCAACATGGTCCTGATTCCAGGGAATACCTTTAATTTTGGAGACGTAGGGGTCACGACCAGCAACACACAATCTCTCATTGTCAGCAATATCGGCTCGGATACGCTCAAGATCAGCTCGTTTGAGAAATCAGCCAGCTTAGATACGATCCTGACCATCGCCCCTGGCTCTTTCAATTTGAACCCGTTTACAGGTCAGCGAAATTTCAGCCTGAACTTCCGACCAGCTGAACCTGTTGGATATGAGGGAATTGTTATCATCCACAGCAATGCGGATAATGATACCTTATATGTGACAGGCACTGGGATAGATGATGAAGCTCCGGCTATTGTTTTTAATCCCAATGCCATTGAGAACATCGGAACCAGTGAGAACAGCCCCATCAATATTTCAGCTGTGATCAGTGATAACAATCAAGTGAGTTGGGTTCGTTTATACTATCGTCAGGGCGGCAAGGTGGTATACGATAGTACTGCAATGAGCCTTCAATCCGGCGCATATCAGGGTACTATTCCACCTGCCTATGTTAGAAATCGGGGTGTCGAATATTATATCAAGGCCTTCGACGGCGCTAACACGCAGGTCATCCCAGCTACGGCTCCTGATGTACCTGCCATTGTCCGCGTAAGATTGCCGTCATTACCACCTTTTACCTTCACCGCTGAGACCTATGGCATGATATCGGTACCTTCAGATCTGGATCAAAAAAACGTTCTCTCCAACCTGGAAAGTGATATTGGAGAATACAATATCAACTCCTGGAGACTCTTCCGCTGGATTAATGGCAACTATGTTGAATTGTCAGAAAATGAAAACTTTACCTTCGAACCTGGCAACGCTTATTGGCTGATAACTTCAGAGCGAGAAGTGATCAACATGGACTCGAGTACTTCTGTCAAAACAAATGAGGAATACCTCATTTCGCTGGACCAGGGCTGGAATCAAGTTGGGACGCCCTATTACTTTCCCGTTTCATGGAGTGATGTATACGCTGCCAGCCCTGGAGTGGTTCAGGGTTCAATCGCCTACGAATGGGTAAATGACGACTGGGCGCCAGCCACTGTCATGCAGCCCTTTGGAGGCTATTTTATTTCGACTTCTTCTGGCGGAAACATCTTGAGATTTCCCCCCAAAGAAGCAGTAGCTGGGACGGCAAAAAAAGCTACTATTCCTTTCAATCTGGCAGAAAATGAGTGGCTCTTGAAATTTTCTGCGGAAAATAGCCATAGCCGTGAACTTTATAATTACATCGGTGTTTTGAATGATGCTGCAACCGGTCTGGATCTAAGAGATCAGCCCAAACCGCCTGCCATGTACTCTGACCGCGTCCAACTATTCAGCGAACACGGAGAGTGGGGTGCCACAGGCAGTCGATTCAGCGGTGATTTCCAGGCCGCATCAGGCGAGGGAAATTTTTGGGATCTTACGCTTCTTACGGGCGCTGTAGAGGATGATATCCTTTTATCTCTGGAAAGGCTTGGTGAATTACCGTCCTCCTTCGAAATCCGTGTTTTGAATTTGGATCTTCGTTATGAGCTTAATGAGCATCATGATGGAGAATATATTCAGCGACACTTCGCCAGTCAGGATCGCTACAGACTGCGTGTGATGGCAGGGACCAGCGAATTCCTGGCCAAACATGATGAAGGGATTACTCAAGCCCCAGACCAATTCAGATTGGCTCAGAATTATCCCAATCCATTCAATGGCGAGACCAGAATTCAATTTGATATCCCTGAACCCACAGG
>JABMOT010000134.1 GCA_013202385.1 Fidelibacterota bacterium | reverse complement strand
ATCACTTCTCGTTAGCGTACAAGGCCGGATTTAAAACTGTGGAAATTCTTTCTCCAGGCTTTATGCCGGGAGTAAAGGCATCACGATCTACAAGCTGGGTCGGCGTTAGCGTTTCCAGGAGACAGGCATCCTCAGCCATATAGATAATGGTCATGACCTCCCGTTTCCGATCTGTAAAATTAGCTCCCGCTCGATGAACGGTCCAGCCGGCATGAACACTGATATCCCCAAGTTCAAATTCATCCTCACTGATTTTGAAACCCTGCTCCTTAACCCAGTTAGAGAAAAAGGTCTCGCTTTCATCACTGATAACCATGTCCCGGCCACCATCAACACGATGGCTACCCTGGGCAAAAGTTAGGGAGCCCATCTCCCTGGATACATTTTGCAGTGGAATCCAGAAGGTGCATGTCTTTACTGTGTCCATTGGCCAGTAAACTTGATCGACATGCCAGGGAGTCGGTCCACCTCCCGCCTCTTTGAACAGGGCCTGGTCGTGGTAAAGTCGAACGCCCTTCACTCCCATGACTTCTGCCGCCAGCCTGGCCAAATCTGCTCTGAAGACAAACGCTTTTACAGCATCTGATTTTCGCCACAGATTGGTAACCTGGGTGAAAGCCCGGCGATAGGTTGAACGCGTTTCCAGAGATATTTTGTTTGGGTTTAATTGCTCCATGAGTGGGCGCAATATTGCGGCGAATTGGTTCAGCTCATCTGGATTGATTCTGTGTCTCAGATGTACAAAACCGTTCTGATTATAGATCTTTTGATCGCCAGGCTTTATCATATAAAATCCATTCTTTGTGTCGTGCTCAAATTATTATCCATTTGAGTGATTAAAAGGCCACAATGCGATATATCTTCTACGAAAATAGGGACATCCAAATGCGACTTCGATCTACTCTGTATAGCTTATTACTCCTGACGGGGCTTGCCTCAGCTCAAACATATATCGCAGGTGCAACCGGAGGGTTGTGGGATTATGATTATCAACCTTATATACTTTCTGCAAATGCTGTTGTTGGCGCCAGGGATACACTTCGGATTGATGAAAACGTGTTTGTGGACCTGAATCATTTTGAGCTGAGAATCGAGGGAGTCCTCATCGCCACAGGCGCGCAATGGGGGAACGGAGGGTCACTCTTTGGTTCTGGTGGCGACGTGTTCCTCACAGATTGTGAGTTTGAAGGGTTGACCGGTGGGATCAAGATTTATAGCGGCCGGGCTGAGATCCAGAATTGCCTGATCAATAATACTGCTGAAACGGGAATTACCTTTAATGGCTCTGATTCATCCTTTCTAGACAATAATGTGATATCAAATAGTGGCGATTATGGGGTTAAGATTCGCGCTACAGATGATATTGTATTTGTCCGAAACATATTAACCGGCAATTCTACCAATGATTTCAATCATCCCGCTCTGTTTATTGATTCTGCTTCACCTGAGACCATTCAATATAATATTATTGAAAACAATCATGGCCAGGGCATCGGTGTGTGGTCATTGAGTTCAATCTCTCAGCCCGCAATAACAAATAATATCATTCGCCGAAACTTTACCGGCATAACCCTGGTCAACGCCCCCATCTTTCTGGAGAACAATATCATCGTCGCCAATTTCCAGGAAGGCAATTCCAATTCTGGTGCTGGTATTTATGCTGGCTATTCCAATTCAAATCCCATCATCATGGGCAACTATATCGCCGGGAATTATTATGGCGTATCTAACATCAATGGCGCCACCTGCAATCTGGGCGATCTGGTCAATGACGACCCGGGAGATGATGGTTTAAATATATTCGCCAGTAATATGGTTGAAGGGGTCGTCTGGAATATCTGGAACAGCAATTCCGCACAGCTGCTGGCTCAAAACAACTACTGGCCTGGATTGGATATCCGTGATATAGATGCCACTCTATGGGATGATGAAGAAGGCGGCGGAGAAATTCTTTTCGAACCCATCTCTCTCACGCCCTTGCCCAGCCCTTCTGACGTGAATGCTGATATAAACATCAACATTCTAGATGCGGTGGTGCTTGTTGAAAATCTTATGGCTCCAGGTTTTCCAGACCCTGTCACCTTTTATCTTTCTGATATAAATCATGATTATTACCTCAACATAGAAGATGTTGTGGCGTTGGTTGAGTTAATCATTGAGGATTGATACCGACGCAGCAGGGTTGCGCCTTTTCAGGTTAGTTTCTGCGCTCGCCTTCTTTTGACAACTGGGATGATAATTCCAACAGGCGTTCCTTCTCAGTATTGCTGAGTTGCTCATACCCCACTCTGGTAATTTTATCCAACAGACCATCCATCTCTTTGCGTAATTGAGCCTCACTGCTCACACGATGCCAGCCTTTTGGCGTTGAGCTTGGCGTAGATCGCTGGGGCTGAGGCGACTTAGGATCACCAACGATCCGAATTTTGCCATAACGCTGAACCCACTGCTTCCAGGGAATGTTCAGGCCGCGATAACGACCATTCCGAAGCAGATAAAACCAACCGACAACCAGACCACCCAGATGTGTGATGTGGCTAATCCCATCACCGTTTCCAACAGAAACAAAGGTCATTATACCCATAATTAGCATGAGATATTTTACTTTTACTGGAACCAGCAAATAAACCAGAACCTTGCGATCAGGGTAGGTTACTGCATAGGCCAGGAGAATCGCATAAATAGCACCACTGGCCCCAATAATGGAAGGGATATGCCCGCTATACCCAGCCAGAACACCCAAAAAATAAGGGACTAAAGAGAAAACGCCGGCACCAGCTCCGGTAATCAAATAAAATCGTAAAAACTCTTTTCGACCCCACAGCTTTTCTAGCTCAGACCCAAACATCCAGAGCATGAGCATGTTCATACCGATATGCCAGAATCCACCGTGCAAAAACATATAGGTAAAGGGTTGCCAGACTCGAAAATTAAAAATGACATCATGGGGGTTCAAACCAAACCAGTCGGCCAGTACAGACATTCCTGTAATCGAACTAAGCAAAAAGACCGCTACATTGGCAATAAGCAATTGTTTGACGCCATCACCCATTTTGCTGGGTCCAAAACGCATGCGGGGAGTGCCTTGCTGAGATTGCCAATCGTTCATGATTTAGTATAAGATTTTTAGATGGATTTAAAAGACTCCGATGCTGTTGGAGGAAAATGAAATTTGAAATTTGGAACGGTGGATTCCTGGCACTTTCGATTTTTTTGCTTGGCTGTCAAAATTCCAATCCGTGAATATCTGTGTTGATCCGTGGCAATACATTAAGTGTACTAAACATTGACCTGGAAACCCGTGTTTAATGTTCTTTTTGTATCTTGCTTGCCTGCCAGAATGCTAATCCGTGAACATCTGTGTTGATCCGTGGCAAGCCACTTAGTTTGTTAAAATTGAATTGAACACCATGGGCAGTCTCAAACACCTTTAAAAGCCTGCTTTCTGACTGATTTATAAGAGCCTGCTCACCCACTCCATAAGTTGAGCTGTGAGGAAGCCGAAATACAAACCAAGGATGTTTCCCATAACCCCCATAAGCAGCCCCACAGGCGCCATTCCTTTTTGGTAAACTGCTGCCACAATTGGGGCACTCACTACGCCACCAATATTTGCCTGGGAGCTGGTGGCGATTAGAAACATGGGTGCTTTTAGCCAGCGACCCACGCTAAAGAGCACGGTTGCGTGGACTGCAATCCATACCACACCTACGGCAAGAAAAAGAGGTGCTTCTGTGATGGCTTTCAAATCTGCCTTGGCACCTATTGTGGCCAGAAGTAAATACAGAAACAGATTCCCCAGATGTGAAGCCCCCTGTTTTTCAAGTTTTGCCAGGGGCGTGAAAGAAAAAGCTAACCCCACAATAGAAACAAGGATAACTGTCCAACCAAAACTGGTGACTATCTTTCCTAAATCTGGCAAAAATTCACCGACCTTAAGGCATATGAACCCAACTCCCATTCCAATAACAACCATAAAAACCAGAGATTGAAAACGTAAGGGCTCTGGTTTGTTCATGTCGGAATTGGCCAAATGTTCACTGAGATCGCTTATGGGGGAGTCTGTGACTCCGTTCCATTTATCCAGACGGGATTGAAAAGCGGAAAGAAAGATGACTATTCCCATCCAACCATAGCCAACAATGGTGTCAACAATGATCATGACACCAAAGAGTTCATCCCTAACGCCAATAGAAGTTCCCACTGCAACCATATTGGCACTGCCGCCAATCCAGCTTCCTGATAAGGCACCCATGCCCTGCCAGGCATCTTCAGGCAACCAGGCACCAAAAATGGCCAGACTAATTACACCTCCAGCCACAATTCCAAGCGTTCCACCCAGCATTGTGCCCAGGGCTTTTGGCCCCAGCTTGGCGATTGCCCGAACATCTGCGGAAAGAAGTAGTAATACCAGGGCGGCAGGCAGCAGATATGTTTTTATCCAGCCATATAGAACAGACTGTTCAGGTGTGATCCCCAGGGTGGTGGAAATCATGGGCAGGAAATAAACCCAAATGACTGGAGGAATAGTATCGAACAGTTTTTTTGACCAGCTCTGGTCTTTCAAATAATAGATCAAGCCGATTAATGAAATTAGATAGACAAAAACTGCTGTAGGATCTTGTATGAGTGACATTAATCTGAATTCCTTTTATTTACCGCAATGATTTATCGACTGCAATATTTCCATTTGTCAATTTCCCTAGACTGCACCACAGCCTCAAAATACCAGCTTCTACTTTCTACTTTCTACTTTCTACTT
>JABMOT010000133.1 GCA_013202385.1 Fidelibacterota bacterium | reverse complement strand
GATTTGCCAATCCTTGACAGGTGAGCGAGTTAAAATCATTACCCAATCCAATGATCAATAACCCCTCATCTTGCCGGGCTTGGTGAAATACTTCCAGGTGCGGAACCTCCGCACGACAGTTACCTCACCAGGACTCGAAGAAATTTAACCAGAGAACCCTGACTGCCTCACCCTGCCCCGGGCTTAACAACTGGCCTACGGTTTGAGTTCCTGCGCCATTGGCACAGAAATTCACAAGTCTGTCACGCGACTCCTGACTGATACTCTGACCAACGGTATACTGTCCAAAAGCTACGGATATGAATAAGTTTAGACTCAAGGCGAGACTAACAATTAAAAATTTTGATCTATTTTTTATATTCATTTGATCTCCATTATCCTAAATCACATTCACGATTCACTATACCGTGAAAGAAACTACAATAATATAAGTGCCAGCGTTTGGATCAAGTGTCAAATAACCGACACTTTCCTCCCAGACCACAATGTTTTTGCAACAATGTAATTTCTTGAATATTTTAACTGATTAACCCTGATTATCGCTTATTTCGATAAATATTTAGGATATATTAGGAAGCACTTAAATTATTTCAGGAGCACAGCTATGATCGATGATCGCGATATTCAGATTTTGGAATTGTTACAGGAAAATGGTCGCGCTACGGCCAGCGAGATTGCCAAGCTGGTTCAGCTTTCTATCCCCGCCGTTGGCGAACGGATTAAAAAGCTCTCCGAAAAAGGACTAATTAAAGGCTATTCCACCGTTCTTGATCATAAAAAAGTCGGTCTGGACCTGACAGCGTTTGTCTTTATCGTTAGCGAACACTCAGATCATTATGATGGATTTGTAAACAGAGCGAAAGCTTGCAAGGCAGTATTGGAATGCCACTCCATCATTGGTGGCGGATCCCACATTCTCAAGGTCAGAGCAAAAAATTCTCAAGCTCTGGAAGACTTGCTATATGAAATCCAGAATTGGCCTGGCGTCAATCGAACCCAATCTAATCTTGTCCTGTCCTCATATAAGGAAAGTACTGCAATCGATCTATCGACATTGTCTTCCAAAAGCGAATAATTTCTTCACTATTTTACAAATTCAATCCGCCTGCTTAAATTAATTAGATTAAATCTAATTAATGCTTAAATTTTTATTGACTTGCGCCTGTTAGGCTTGTTAATTGTATGTCATGAATATTATCAATACTAACCAATCACTTTTTTGTTAGGGGACTCTTTCTTATGGCAAAGATAAAAGCTGAATATATCTGGATCGACGGTCATAAACCGACACATAAGCTGCGCTCAAAAACTAAAATAATCGAAGGACCTGTCACATCACTGGATCAGGTTCCTGACTGGAGTTTTGATGGATCCAGTACCAATCAGGCGGTGGGCCATGATAGTGATCGAGCCATGCATCCAGTGTCTTTCTATCCCGATCCCATCAGAGGGGGAGATCATATTCTCGTAATGACTGAAGTTAGATATCCTGACGGGAAGATCCATGAGACCAATAAGCGGGCGCGACTGGCTGGGCTGGCTGAAAAACATGCTGCTGAAGATGCCTGGTTTGGGATCGAACAGGAATACACATTTTTTCGGGGCCGCTCACCCCTTGGCTGGCCTGATGGTGGTTACCCTGCGCCACAGGGGCCCTTCTATTGCGGCGTTGGAGCTGATGAGGTATTTGGCCGCGAAATTGTTGAAGACCATATGGAAGCGTGCCTCGTTGCAGGACTTGGCATTTCCGGTGTAAACGCTGAAGTAATGCCCGGGCAGTGGGAATTCCAGATCGGTCCCCTGGGACCTCTGGATAGTGGGGATCAATTATGGATTGCTCGCTGGTTGCTGTATCGCATTGCTGAGGATTATGGAGTCAATGCCAGTATCCATCCAAAACCTGTAAAGGGTGACTGGAATGGCGCCGGCGCCCATACCAATTTCAGCACAAAAAGCATGCGTGCTAATGGTGGATATGAGGTCATTGAAACTGCCTGTAAAAAATTAGGTGAAAAGCATGAGGAGCATATCGCTGTTTATGGGGCTCACAATGAAGAACGTCTTACCGGTCTACACGAAACCTGTTCAATCCATGAATTCCGATATGGCGTCAGTGATCGTGGGGCATCCCTTAGAATTCCCCTCCAGACTGTGAAAGATGGCAAAGGTTATCTGGAGGATCGTCGTCCTGCAGCCAAT
>JABMOT010000132.1 GCA_013202385.1 Fidelibacterota bacterium | reverse complement strand
TCCCAGGGTAGATACAAACGAATGGCTTGAGTTTATCAGCCGTCTAGGGATGGTCAGTATTGCTGATGCCCGAAATGTATTCTTATCTGGTGATTATTCCCAATTGGCTGACCTGGGGCAAAAGACCCTGTATATTGCAGGTCGTGGAAAAACCCTTAGTCTTGAAGGCCATCTGATTGCCTCAAAGATGTCTCTCGATGAGGCTCTCGTTCTGGCTGAAACCAGAAATGCTGAACATGGGTATTCTGTAAAAGATGAAATTCTGGCCTATGTAAACTATGAGCGTGGCGTCTTCTTTGAAAAATATGGCGAGTCGATCACAGGTTTAAGTCTCTTCAGATCCGCGAAACGTCTTGCCGAATCCAGCGCACTTCATTCAGTTATTGATTATCAGATCTCAGCTTTTCAGCTACAGCGGAAAACGGGAAGCTCCGCTGCAGAGGCCAGATCATGGATCGACTTTTTTCATGAAAATCAAATGCAGATCATGGAGTTGGTTGCGTTAAGAAGGCTCGCAGGCTACTGTCGAGCTGAGAAAAAAAATCAAGAAGCCAGCGATTTACTTCTCAAGGGCATTGCCCTGGGTAATGATTATGAGTATCCATTTATGGTTGAGCAGATAAAGAACTCCTATGGATATTTGATGTATACGACGGGTGAATTTCAGGAGGCCTTGGCGATATTCGAAGGTTTGTTGCGAGGGATACAGAATAAGTATCTTAAATCTACTGTTTTTGAAAATCTTGCCCTCACATATTATGATCAACAGCAATATGATGCCAGCGCCAGATACCTCGGCGATGCCATTGACCATAGTCAGAAATATGAAATCCTCTCAACCTTGCCTGACGAATGTCTTTTCATGGGTGATTTACAGCGCGATAAGCTGCAGCATCCTGAATTGGCTACCCATTATTATGAAATTGGATCTCGTAGCGCCTTAAAAATGGCTGAACATGGTTTCAACCTTAAAGGATATCGATTGGATGTTGTCAATCGATTTGAAAATCGCCCCAAGGTGGGTTATAGCTTGCCTGAGACCTTAGGTCGTGGTCCGGGACCCTTCGCGTTTTCTCTGGGTCAGACCTGGAAAAGGATAAATGATTTATTTCAATTCCATCTCATTCAAAGCCATTTGGAGTCTGAGCAGAGTATTTCTGATCTTCCAGGAAAGTTGGATCTGAAAACCAGCACCTATTACGCCATCAAGAGAAGGCTTAATCAGCATGGTTTTGAATTTGATGGGGCGGCATCTGAGGCACAACCAAGCACAAATAAACAGGAAATAGTAGCCCTTAAAACTTACATAAGTGGTCTTAAGGATTTAAGCTGGAACGCGGCAAATGAGAGGTTTGAGAAGGAAATTATCGAATTTCTTTTTAAACAGGTCGGTTATCAAAAAACCAAATTGGCAGAAAAACTGGATGTTAGCTATCCTACCGTACTCCAAAAAACAAAATCTCTAAGGAGTGAATAGTTTTCCCGATTCACACTATGTTCCATAAATTTTAATCGTCATGTGACTCCCACATGTCCTCCCCGAGCCCTGTTCCCACAGGGCTCTTTTTTTGAAGTATTCGCTTCATGAGCAGCATTAAGGAAGGGGCGTAACATCCAGTATCATTCTGGCATTGAGCTAAATTTATGGTTAAGTTAATTAGAATTATCCGAAAGTAGGGGAGTAGCTCGTTTTTGGGGCTTTTCTCTATGCAGTTAAAACTACGAATGTGATGAACGGACACTGTTAATTATGCGCTACTATGAGCTAATTGGATTGAAAAGAGAACCCTTTTCAATGACCCCCGATCCAGAGTTCTTTTTCGAGTCAAAAGCTCATGGCGAAATACTCAATCGTCTGGAAATCGCATTGCGCTTGAATCGCGGCTTGTCAGTAATTATGGGTGGAATTGGCACAGGGAAAACCACCCTGTCCCGACTCCTGCTCAGTCGTTTCATCGATTTCGGCAAAGACTTTCAGTTTTATCTCATCATGGATCCCACCTGGGAGAACACCCGTGAATTTTTAGTTTATCTAAAGCGACTTTTTGGCTTACGCGGAAGCTCCCTCTACCAATCGGAGATGCTAAATCAACTGGAAAATTTTCTTATCGACACAGCAATCAAAAAAGGTAAACAAATTGTCCTGATCATTGATGAGGGTCAAAAAATGGGGACTGAGCAGATCGAAGTAATACGTACCTTGCTCAATTTTGAAACCAATAGCCGGAAGCTCATTCAAGTTGTGATATTTGCACAACCCGAATTTAAAGAAGTCGTTTCAGCTCATGAGAATTTCCGAGATCGAATCGCTTTCGGTGCGACTATTCCAGCCCTGGATCGTGAGGATACCATCGCATTTGTAGATTTTCGCATCAACGAGGCCGGTTACGAAGGTAAAGAACCTCTCTTTTCTCAGGAAGCAAAGGAGATGATCTATCAGCATACTGGCGGTTACCCACGAAAAATAGTGAACATGTGCCATCACCTCATCGTTGATATGCTGGTTTACAACAAGAAGGTCGTGGATGGGGGTGCTGTTCTAAACCGAATAAACAGTAACGATAATAATTATGCCGGCTGACGAAAAAGATTCCGCTGCTACCAATAGGCTTCTCGACCTATTACGGTCGCAACAGACCGGAAAATCGACGACGGAAGGTAATGCCAGTGGCACCATTGATAACAGTGCCCCGAGAGAAGAACCTAAAGTTTTTGAAGAGGACCTGGAGCTTCCTGAACCTACTCCATCAGTAGTGAGTTCGAGTATCGTTCCTGATGTTTTTGTCGAAGAGGAAGCAACCAAAGAAAAGACATCAAAACCGATCAGTTCTGATGAAATCAGAGCCAAATTAGGTAGTCTGGGAATTAAAAAGCCCGCTGAGGAACAAACGTCAACTCCAGCCCCCTCAGATGAAGAAAAGGCGCCTAAAGGCACAGCAGCAGCGCTAATGGATATGACGCCAGGACCTGACACTACTGCTGCTCTCAGACCTGCCGCAGACCCGAAGGAAATAACACCCCCTGCAGAAACGGATAAAACAGCTGAAGAGGGACTGATTGGAAATATTGACCCTTCATATTTTCAGGTCCACCAGGAGGTAGCTGCACCCAATAAATTTATAGACCTCCTCTATGAATTTCGCAATTGGGCATTTGGAGTGCAGCGCAAAATTACAGTCCAGTGTACTGCTGATTCGGTCCGCATCATGAAAATGAAATCGATCGGGGATCGCAATTTTGTGGAAAGCATGGATGAGTACAGGCTTCCGTATGAGGTAGGTGATCAAAAAATAACCCATCGAGATGACCTGTTGGCTCACATTTTAGATACGTTTGATCCTAAACTTTGGAAGAAGGATACCATGTTCCGCATGTATTCTTCTCAGATAGAGACCATTACCAAGGTCTTCAAAGCTCCACCAGTAAAAGGGAAAGAGATTGATGATCTCATCACTTGGACTGCAAAGAAGAATTTGCCCTTTAGTAGCGAAAATATAAATATTGATCACAAAATACTGGATTCAGAAAAAGGAGAGCTTAAAAGGACCATCATTATTGGCGTGGGGAACAATGAAACGATCAGTCATATATTGGAACTCTTCAAAAAGCGTAAATTTGATCTCCAAAATGTGACGACCATTCCCTTTCTTGACTGGCAATCTTTTCAACACTGCTATCCGGACCGTCAGCGTGGCTGTGTAGCTATTGTTCATGTGAACAGAAATGAAACCACGATCACAATGGTGAAATCAGGTCGCCTGGAATTCAATCGTGAAATGGCTGTGGGAGTCAAAGACTATCATAAAGCTTTAGTCCAAAGGGTTATGGTAGGCAATGATGCCGTCAATATCACAGAGACTATGGCTACATCATATTTAATGGAATATGGAATTCCTCTGGATACTGATAAGGATATTCCAGATACTGGCATCAGCCTTTACAAGATTTCAATTTTTTTAAGACCCGTGATCGAGCGGATGACCAGCGAGATTAATCGTTCGCTGGATTATTTTAAAAAGCAAGTGGCAGATGTGGAATGCCAGGAGATCTATTTTACGGGTCTGGGAGCCGCAATTCCCAACCTGATTGAAGTTTTTCAGACTCAATTGGGCAGACCGACTGAGCATCTAAACCTGCTGAGACAGGGTGACTTTGAATTTCCTGAGGACACCCCAGTTGATCATCAGCTTATCCCGATTTTTACTACAAATTTCAGTCTGGCCTTTAAAACTTCGGATGGCATAAATCTTTTACCCCCAGCAAGGAAACAACATTTTCAATATCGAATCTTTAACAAGCTAGTGCTTTTCCTGGCTGCGATTCTATTGCCCCTCTATCTGCTCCTCGGTTATTTCCGATATCTTGAAGAAGGATATATGGAAGAGAGTGTTGTTAACATGAGAAAGCAGTGGGAGAAACTATCCGAACAGTCTCAGGAATATTTCGTCATGCTGGATGATCTTGAATTTCTGGGGAACTACTGGGGCTATTTGTCCAACGATAGGATTAACTCAGAGAATCAGATTAAACTATTGAAACTCATTTCATCTGAGATTCCTGATAATATTAAAATCACATCCCTGATCTTTAAGCCCGCCAGTTCTCAGGATGACAGACAGGTTATCAAACAAGATTCCCATGTCGACGGTATTATCATGAGTGGCTTGGTGAATGCCCGTGCAGGAATTGCCGATATCCAACTTACAAATTTTAGAATGCGTCTTGAAAGCTTGAACCTATTCACCAACATTAAAAGTGAGGCTAAGGGGAATCCCCCAGATGATGACAGGCACCTTCTATTTACGCTTCAGTTGGAGGTGGCAGTTAGATGAACAGGAACTTTTTCTTTGCCACAGTATTCTTACTTCTCGCAGCTACGGCTGGCTGGTTCTATTACACGGTCTCTGTGGCAGGTGAGCATATAAATGAATTGGAAACAGAGTTAGCTGGTATTAATAAACGTTTTAATGAATTGGCCATGGTTTCAGAAAGTTATGATGATTTTAAAATAAGATTTACAGAGAAACTTTCCAGTTTTGATACCTTAAAAACGGTAATTGCTGATAATCAGGGTTATGCATCTGTACTGGAAGCCATTCGGGAGGCCTCTGAGCGGCACAAATTACAAATCGTATCGTTGCAACCCTCCCTGAATGATACGTATCCAGCACTTTACACTGAAATGAAAATTCCAAAGAACCACATCGAGTGTTACCCTGTTGAATTCAAGTTTTATGGAGATTTTTTAACGGTTGGAGCCTTTTTGGATGATCTCCTTACATTAAAGCCCCAGGTAAATATTGCGAATCTTAAGCTGGAAACTGAGATGGAACATGGTGGTGTGCTAACGTGCGAGCTGAACCTGTATACATATATTTTTATCGAGGGAAATTAGAGACGTGTTCAAATCTCTGAATACGCGCTCAGTTATCTTGCTGATCGTCCTGATCTGCCTCATGCTTTACGGGCTCATTGATTCTGGATTGCTGAGCACCGGGGATACTGGTGTGGATAAACTGCTTGGCCTGAATAAGGCGAGTGGGACTGCTCCCATGTCTGCTCGTGAGGCTTCAAAATACCGTTCAGCAGCACCGCTTCAAGCGCTTACCTGGAAGAGTGGGTGGAAATCTGACCCCTTTTTCTATGCCGAGGCTGAAACAACCGATGCCCTGGGCGGTGGAATTTTAGGCTCTCTATTCGGAGCCATTGATGGCGGCGATCGACCCAGTCTTGACTTGTCCATGATTTCCTGGAACGGAAATGTTGGTATGGCTCTGATAAATGGAGATATATTGGAAGAGGGTGACAGGGTAGCAGGCTACCAAATCACAAAAATAGCATTCGATCATATTATCCTGCGTAAAGGAACCAGTATTGTGAAGGTCAACCTAAATGATTAATGGATTCACCCCACGCTTTATAGCAATCTTGATTTTAGCATCAATGTCGCTCCAAGGAGCCCCTAAGACTGTTCTGAATTGGGTCTCCACCTTTCAGGCTAATGGTGAAGCAGGTCTTGAAATATCACTTTCAAATAGGGTTGATTTTAAGGAAAGTCTGGGCCAATCACCTCCAAAAATAACCCTGACGTTCCCGAAAACACACCTGGCTCAGGACAATTTCAATAGAACCACCAATGTATCCCCCTTGATGCGTTTATCTGTGAAAAAGAATCCCCATGATGATTCTGAAGTGATCGTGGAAATGCTGTTCTCTAAAATTCCTCAGTATACCACCCAATGGCTGGGGGACGATCTCCTGCTGGTTTCTTGGCCGGAAGTTCGGGAAAGAAAAGAACCTCGCCGGTCCAATCGTCGGGCTGATTTGCCCGGTACTGTCAGCATGAAAGCCAAAGATGCTGATCTGGTAGATATTCTCAGATTGCTCTCAACTCAGCATCAGATAAACATTTTAACGGGTCCTGAAGTAGAGGGTCAAGTCACTGTTTCATTAAAAGATGTTGATCTGTGGACAGCTCTTGATGCTATTCTAAAGGTGAATGGCTATGACTGGTTCCAACAGGGAAACATCGTCGTTGTGAAACCCCGGGACTCTGAGATGATTGGCGAATTGGAGACCCGCGTCTATAAAATGAATTATGTTGATGCCAGCGCAGTGTCATCGGCACTCTCTGGAGTTTTAAGCGACAAAGGTAAGGTTCAACTCTTCTCACCTGTAATGGCGGGATCATCCAGTGGCGGCGGCGGTGCAGCCGGCGGTGGTGGCGGTGGCGCTGAAGGCGGCGGTGGCGGTGGACTCGCTGCAGCAGCCGGAGCGGCCCTTGGGGGAGGTGGAGCTTCTGGTGGTGGTGCTGGTGGAGCCGCAGGCGGTGGTGCTGGGGGTGCTTCTTCCGGGCCTGCCTACGATCACATCGTTATTACCGATATCTCGCAAAATTTTGATCGCATTGAAGCTATTATCAAGGAATTGGACAAACGAATTCCCCAGATCAATATCGCCGTAAAATTTATTGAAACAAAACTCACCACAGAGGAACGCCTCGGAATTAACTGGGATCTTAGAGCCAGCCTTACCGGTCCTTCGATCCAGGAGGATGCCAATGTGGTTGAAAGCTTGATTGAGATTGGAACCACTGTCCTGACCGGCGGGAATCAGCTACGCCTCGCAACGTTGTCGATCCCCGTATTTTCGGCGCTGATGGAAGCCATGGGATCTGATGATGACACCCGATTACTACAGGAACCGCAAGTAACCACATTTGAGAATACTACAGCAGAAATTGGCATTGGCACCAGCTACCCGGTTCTGATTCCAGGATCTGATGCCACAGCATTCGGCGCTGAAACCTATCAATTTGAAGATATTGAAATTAATGTATCTCTCAGTGTCACTCCCAGGATTAATGAAGATATTTACGTGAGCCTGAATCTCACTGCCACTGTGCAAGCGTTGGTCGGATTTGCTGGTCCGAATACGGATCGGCCCATAATTTCGGATCGTTCTACAACCACCAGAGTAATGGTTACCAATGGCGAAACGCTCCTGATTGGAGGTTTAATATTTGACCAGGTGAATGAGTCTGAGACTTCCACGCCAATTGTCGGTAGCATTCCCTTCCTCAAGAAATTTTTTACCCATAAGCGGACGACGACTGAGCAGCGTGAACTCCTGATCTTTATCACTCCCAATATCATTAAGTAAGCAAAGGGCTGGCAATGGAACTGGAAATATTGGATTTGTTGAATTTCATGAGGCAATCTGGTGCTTCTGATCTTCACCTGCACCCGTTCTCCAGACCCATGGTGCGTGTCGATGGGGATATGCGTAAAACCGACCTGGCTCCCATGTTGCCTCCAGACTTACACATTTTAATCTATAGTATTATGACTGAAACCCAGCGCAAGACGTTTGAAGAAGATATGGAATTGGATTTTGCTGCTGATTTTCAGGGTTTTGGTCGTTTTAGAGTAAATGTGTTTAAAAGTATTCACGGTGACTCCGCTGTACTTCGAGCCATCAATGAAAAGGTCTACTCATTTGAAGATCTCGGATTACCCGAAGCACTCAAAGATATGGCTCATCAAGACAAGGGATTATTCCTGGTAACAGGACCTACAGGTAGCGGTAAATCTACAACCCTCAACACCATCGTGGATTATATCAATCGCACCCGTAGAAAACATATCATCACCATTGAAGATCCGGTGGAATTTACACACACCAATCAGCTTTCTCAAGTAACCCAGCGGGAAGTTGGAACAACGACCCATGGTTTCGCCCAGGCGCTCAGGAGTGCTTTAAGAGAAGATCCCGATGTGATCGTTGTTGGGGAAATGAGAGACCCTGAAACCACAGCGTTGGCCGTTACTGCTGCAGAGACTGGCCACTTGGTTTTTGGGACGCTCCATACAGTAAATACCACCAAAACCCTGGATCGAATAATTGATCAATTTCCTGCGAACCAGCAGAGTCAGATCAGAGTCATGATCAGCGACACCATTGTAACCATTCTCTCACAAATGTTGCTTAAAAAGAAGAGCGGCGGACGTGTTGCAGCATTTGAAATTCTCACAGGAACTCCAGCAGTTGCCAACTTGATTCGAGAGTCAAAGACCTTTCAGTTGCGCTCAATCTTACAGATGGGAGCCTCACAGGGAATGATGACTTTAGAGCAGTCCCTGGCCAATCTTGTCAATAATAATCTGGTGGATTTGGAAGAGGCTAAACAGGTCGCTGCCTTTCCAGAAGACCTCATAAAATTGATCGGGAGCTAATTATCTATTCTCTCCAAGATTTACTCTCAGTGATGGCTGAGGCCGATGCCTCAGATTTATATGTATCAGTAGGTGCGTTTCCAATGGTGAAGATTTCAGGAGAAGTCTATCCCATTGAAAAAGAAAAACTCAGTGTTGAAAATTTAACAAGCCTAGTACAGGAAATGTTAAGCAAAGAACAATTGGCAGAGTATCGCAGCCAAAAGGAGTTGGACTATACCTTGAGTCTCGCCGGCGTTGGCCGTTTTAGAGTGAATTATTTCCGGCAACGCGGAACAGATAGTTTTGTGGTTCGGCAGATTGTGTCTGAAATTCGCAGTCTGGGCGATCTCGGATTGCCACCCATATTAAGTGAACTTGCCCTGAAGGATAGGGGGCTTGTGCTGGTGGTTGGATCTACCGGCTCTGGAAAATCAACCACACTTGCAGCCATGATTGACCACCGTAATGCGAATAAATCAGGCCATATATTGACCCTGGAAGATCCCATTGAATTTTTGCATCCCCATAAAAAGAGCATGGTAAACCAGCGTGAAATCGGTAACGATACGCTGTCCTATAGCAAAGCCTTAAAATCTGCATTGCGAGAGGCGCCGTCTGTACTTCTGGTAGGCGAGATCCGAGATCGGGAAGCCATGGAGTCTGCCTTGAACTTTGCTGAAACTGGGCATTTGGTCTTTAGCACGCTACATGCTACAAATACATCGCAAACCATGGAGCGGATTCTTAGCTTTTATGACCGCTCTGAGCAAGACCTGGCGCAGATGCAACTCAGTCAGAATTTGGCTGCAATCGTTGCGCAACGCCTGGTCCCTATGGAAAACGGGAAATTAACGGCTGCTCTGGAGATTCTGATTTCAACAGCGCGTATTCGAGATTTGATCGCGAAGGGGAGTGTAGAATTGCTTCCCCAGGCCATTCGAGGAGGTGCATCTGAACACATGCAGCTCTTTGATCAAGCATTGTATACACTTTACAAGGAGAAAAAGATCAGCGAATTTACCGCAATTGAATTTGCAGATCACCCCACAGACCTAAAATTAATGATCTCATCCACGGAGGACAGACCTCCAGGCCAGGAGATAAATCTGCTGGAAGATGAAGACAAATCGTAAAAAAGGATGAACTATGGCTGGAAAACGTATTCTTATTGTTGATGACGAAAGATTTTTTATTGAACCGGTAAAACGATTGCTGGAGAGTCTTGGCTATGAAGTATTTGAAGCCTACGATGGTATCTCTGGCTTATCCAAAGCCCGTGAAGTCAAGCCGGATTTGATCATGCTAGATTTAATGCTGCCAGGGATGAACGGTTATCAGGTCTGTCGCCTGCTCAAATTTGATGAACAATTCAGAGACATACCTGTAATTATTGTTTCCGCCAAGGATGGCGACCGCGATCGTGAAGTTGGTACCCAAAGCGGTGCTGAACTTTATCTGGTAAAACCCTTAAATTACCAGACCTTCCCAGCCGACCTGGAAGCCTTGTTGTAGATTCATGATCACCTTTTTAGTCATCCTTTTTGGGCTTCTCATTGGAAGCTTCCTCAATGTCGTTATTTACCGCTTCCCGCGGGGGGAGTCCATTGCATTCCCCGCCTCCCACTGTCCGAGCTGTAATCATCAGATCAAACCCTGGGAAAATGTTCCACTGCTGAGCTTTTTGTTCCTCAGGGGCACATGCTCGGCTTGTAAAACATCCATTTCATGGCGCTATCCCTTGGTGGAAGCGCTAACGGCCTTCATCTTTTATTTAAGTTTTCTTGAATTTGGACTGACTTGGGATTTAGCTGTTTTTGCTCTGTTCGGGTCCCTTTTAATTGCAATTGCGTTTATCGATATAGACCATTTGATCATTCCCGATTCCATGATCATCATCGGTTTCTTGCCCGGTATTTATCTCTGGCTGACTAGGGATGGTCAAATGCTGACACCTCAAGTTCTAGGATTCATAGGGCTGGGGGGCATGTTCTGGGCGATACGTTATTTTGGTGAAATGGCTTTCAAAAAAGAAGCCATGGGTTTTGGAGATGTAAAATTTGCTGCCATGGCCGGCTTCGTTCTTGGCTGGGATGTAGGTATTGTCTCCATGTTTTTGGCCTTCCTTTCAGCGACACTCCTGTTTGCCGTACTCATCCCCAGCGGGGTTATCAATCGCAAACAGCAGGTACCCTTTGGTCCCTTCATTTGTATCGGGATTTGGCTTGGACTGCTCTGGGGGCAAGAGCTCATAGACTGGTACTTGACTATGTTTATCAGGATCTAAGCAAGCATGGTCGTTGAAAAAAAACAAATTGGCCAATTGCTGCTGGAAAGCGGTCTCCTCAATGAGTCTCAGCTTAAGGAAGCACTAGCCTATCAGCGTGACAATGGTCTAGTCTTTGGTAAGGCTGTGGTAAAAATGGGTTTGGTCCAGAGCGTGAATTGCTGCGCGTCCTGGGAGACCATCTTGGACTTCCCAGTCTGGATATTACCAAATACAATATCCAGGATGAAGCCCTCTTGGAAGTAAGCGAAGACTTTGCCAGAAAATACTCCATCATCCCCTTATTCCTGATTGAAGACAGTCTAACGATTGCCACTGCAGATCCATTGAACATTGACGTGATTGATGAATTGACTCGGGATACGGGCAAAGAAATCATGCTGGTCCTGTCAATTGAAATGGATATTGAGCGTTCCATTGATCTCTACTATCGGTCCACAACTTCAATGTCCCAAACCAAAACGGCTGGCGATGATGTCCGGGTGGTCTCCCGCGAGATTCATGAGGATGCGGAGATAGTCCAAGTCGTTGATATGCTCCTTTTTGAAGCGGTTAACATGGGCGCCAGTGATATTCACATCGAACCTCGCAAGCACGACGCCCGCATTCGCTACCGGGTAGACGGCGTTTTGCAGCAGTACTATTCCATCCCTTCGGATTCTGTATCGCCTATGATCTCGAGAATCAAAATTTTAGCGGATATGGATATTGCCGAATCAAGACGGCCTCAGGATGGTCGTTTTCATTTTGCCCAGAAAAATGTGGAAGTCGATCTTAGATGTTCAACCTTTCCCACCCCCAATGGTGAAAAAGTCGTGATGCGTATTCTGGATGAATCAAAGGGAAAAATCGAACTTCATAAGTTGGGCTTTGAGCCAGATATACTGAAACGCTGGCATGAAATTGTCAAAACAGCCAATGGAATATTATTGGTAACGGGACCCACTGGTAGTGGTAAAACCACGACCCTCTATGCAACGCTGAATACACTTAATTCGGTCGCCGTAAATATCATGACCATCGAAGACCCCATCGAGTATATGCTGGACAACATCAATCAGAGTCAGGTGAATAATCGGGCGGGACTCACTTTTACGGCTGCCTTGCGGACCATGATGCGTCAAGATCCCGATATTATTCTGGTGGGGGAGATGCGCGATGTTGAAACCATTGAACTGGCAATTCGAGCGGCGTTAACCGGACACCTGGTCTTTTCAACCCTGCATACAAACGATGCAGCATCAACCTTCTCACGACTGGCAGATATGGGTATCGATACCTATCTGGTGAGTTCCACTGTGAGAGCCATTCTGGCTCAGCGTTTGATTCGTCTACTTTGTCCACGCTGCAAAGCGCCCATGGAGAAATCCCCTGAGTTGAAAAAGATTCTCAAGATTGATGAATGGCCAGATTACGCAAATGTCCATAGTCCAGTTGGCTGCATTCATTGTCGAAATTCAGGCTATGTGGGTAGAGCTGGCGTCTTCGAATTGTTGATTCCCAACCAGGAAATAAAAGATTTGGTTATAAAAGGTGCCAGTGCGGACGAGATTGAGGCGGCATCGATTCGTAACGGAATGTACTCCCTGAATCAAGCGGCCAGAGAATACGTCCTGCAGGGGAAGACTTCACTTGATGAGATTCTGCGAGTGACGCTGTGAGTTCCACATCTCGCGAATTTCTGCTTCTCACACCTCAGCGTAGGGCGGATCCACAGCCTGAAAAATTACTCCTTCAGCACTTGAAGCACTATGGGGTGACGACCAAAACCAGCGATTGGGTCTCCCTGTTTAACTATTCCAGCATTAATCGTTATTCCGCCATTTTCATATCCTGTGTCACATTCGCTGATGAGTATAAAATGTGGGCGAAGGATCTTCGTCGCCTCCATCCACACCAGTCCATCATTTTGTTTAGCGCCACTACAGATTTTGATGCTGGCATCGTCAAGGATATTTCCAGAATATTTGGCGTGCTTAGACTGGATCAATTGGATTCATCTTTGCCAGCCATCATGGCTCAGTTGGATAAATACTTAGAATTTGAAGCCAGCCTGGTGAGCAAGATCGCCAATGAATTGCTCAGGCCAGGTGGATTTGGCGACTTTGTAGGCAATTCACTGCCTATTCTGGACATCTACAAG
>JABMOT010000131.1 GCA_013202385.1 Fidelibacterota bacterium | reverse complement strand
CAAATAGTAAGACTGTAGCTGGCATTCTCAATGTTACACCCTTGAAAAATTTTGCCATCCCTGGTCTGAACAGCCGCACCAACATAAAAATTTGAATATTTGGCATACGCTCGTTTTCGAGCTTCCTGGGCGGCTTGAATTAGTTTGTTCTGAGTCATGTGATCCTGCTTAATCGATAATTGTGATAGATACTATACATCAAGAGCCCGGTAACAAATCCACCGATGTGTGCAATATAAGCAGTACCATCGCCAGGTGTCATTATTTCGAATATAAATTGTGTGGTGATCCAGATGCCAATGAACCAGATGGCCCGGATTTTCAGAAAAAATACGAAGAGGACCCAGGTTAAGATTTTCGCACGGGGGTAGCGCAGCGCATATCCTGCCAAAACACCTGAGATAGAACCAGATGCACCAATGAGCAGACCAGGTCCATTGAGGCCGAAATAGGGGTCAAAAAGGACTTCAAATAGTGCCGCTCCTACACCACAAGTGAGATAGAAGCTGAGAAAGAATGGACGCCCGAGAGAGCTCTCCATATTATCGCCAAAAATATACAGAAAAAGTAAGTTGAAAATCAGATGCCCCCAGCCACCATGTAGAAATTGATAGGTGATCAAACTTGTGAAGGCCTGGGGTGACAGATCTAACAAGGCAGCTTTGGAGAATACAAAACTGTCCAAATTGTAGAAATATTCCAGCAAAAAGATAAAGACATTGGTGATAATCAACCCATAGGTTACCACGGGAGAGCGAAGCGCTGGATTGGTGTCTTTAAGTGGAATAAACATATCAGCGGATCACTTTAAATGGGTATACAAAATTCCTTACATTGCCAGATTCGTCGCTTATGGTGAGCTCAAAAACATGCTGGCCAGTCCCCAGCCTTTTCGGAACATGAAAGGAAAGCTCATTTCTTAACGGATTGAAATCTGGAAAAAAACGAATGCCATCCAACTTTGCGGATAGCGCCCTGCGAGGTCTGGGAATCCTGCCCATGTTATCGCTTATATCAAAGACTAACCGTTCGCCGATCTTGACCGTGCCATCCTTCTTTTGGGCTTGAACTGAAGGCGGATCCCCATCCTGAATGAGGAAAAAACTCCCACTGCCCTGAATATCCATTCGAAACTGACCTGTTGAATCTGCACCTGAAAGTCGCTTCCACGACCCTTTATTCCTCGGCGAAAAGATGGAGAAAGTGCTGTCAGTATTTACATTTGAAAAAATTAGCTGGCCACGTAGAGCACTACTGTCTGTATGGATCACATCCAGGGCTGCGCCGATAACGATCCAATCATCATTTTGGACTTGGACTGTGTCGAGTTGAAAATACAACCTGCTTGAACCTGAATTATTAAGAATCGCTTTAACGCCATACTTTTCAAGCCAAACTGTTTGAGTACTGTCGGGATCCAGGGAAAATAAGGGATCTAAATTAAGGGAGGTCATCATTGCTGATCCACGTAACAATTGAATAGTTTCAGCTTCCGCTCGTAGTTCAACCGGGAGGATGTCAGTTTCTGCAGTGGTTTCAGAAGTTTGCCGAAGTTCAAAGGTTTGGGAATCCAATGGTTTGCTGAGCTTGACTACTATTGGAAAAAGGTAAGCGTTCTCACTTTTCAATCTCAGGACAAAACCCTCATCCCTGGGTATCCATGAATAGTCTAGAATAGGGGAATCTTGATGTTCTGGTGGGACAATCCACTTGAGTGAAGCTCTGGCTGAACCGAGCCCGCGAATACCATCTTTAGCCCGGGCTTTGTCTAGAACCCAGGTTGTAGAATTTAGTCTATATAGTGTTTCTGAGGCAGGCAAATAGCTATTTTTACCCGTATAAAATTGAATTTTCTCAAAGCCATTCACATCGTAATGGCGGGTAATGCTAAAACTGCTATCAAGCTCTGCTATTTCCCACCTTGCTGGTGCGTCATAGCGAAGCAAAATTTCAGCGGAAGTCAGATTGCCTTTGATATCTTCGATTTGAATATCAAGGCTTGACAAGCTTGATACTGAGATGATTCCAGTCATTTCTTGTGGTGCAAATGGCTCAGGGATGCTATCCTCACTGTTGAACATGGACATAAATTGCCAACCACGCTTACCACGAATACCAGGATATATGTGTTCAACCTGATCAGTCAATTGAAACAGAACGCGATTAAATTCGCGATCGAAAACCAAAGAATCATTTAGATAAGCGGCAGCGTAATAGATATTGTATTTATTATAGGTACCATCGGAGCGATCGTGGGCGTTTATGGCTATTCTGAAGGGTCCCGTTGCACTGATAGGTTTACTTGCTGTTGATAAATCGACAATGAGTGGCAGTACGCTTTCATTAAGTCGATTGTTTGACCCCGTTGGAATCAGTAATATTTCATCCAGAACGGGTGCTTTGGTATCCTTAATCCCGGGAAACATAAGTTGGGGATTCAAGACTTGATGAAGAGAGTCTCGGATTTCAAAATGCAGATGGGGATGCTCTGTTCCAGAAGTTCCGCTATAGGCGACGACCTGCCCAGCTTTTACGGGAAACTGATCGGGTTCAAAATCCAGTCGCACGCTGTATCGATCACGTGTCAATTGTTCTGCATTTACCAATTCTTCCATGGCTGAGGTGAAAAGTTCCAGGTGGCCATAGACAGCAATGTTTCCATCGTACAACCGCAAAAACAAACCCCGACCATAGCCATTGTATCCTACGATGATCCGCTCGATGTATCCATCGGCAATGGCAATACAGGGCACATTCATTTCGCCCCACGTTTTGATATCTACCCCGGCGTGGAGGTGACCGGTGCGGTACTCAGAAAAGGTAGCTGATAGGCTTTGAGATGCGCGAATAGGCCAGCGATAATCTTGGGCTCCAAAGAGTGACGCTGCAACTATAGATAAGAGGAAGAATCGAAACATGGTGCAAAATTCATTTTTACACAAGACGATGCAATGATTATTCAGGGTGATTTTTAGAAGGGGTGGCTTGATCAATCCGTGGATATCCCATACACCTAAATTTGAAAAAGTGTGGCTATCCCGGAAAAGAAACCACGCGCTATAAAAAATAGAGCATTGATTCTCACTGGGATTTCAATTAAATCAAGGTCAAGATGATCTTAAACAAATTGAGACAGACCATGCCCTCGAGTCCATATAGTTTTCAGGATAGATTTCAGAATATTAATCGTATCGTAATTATTTATCCTAAAAACCAAAAATGGTTACGAATCGCCAAGTACGCGCTTCAAAGGATGTACAATCTGCCCGAAAGGTTCGAATATCTCCTGTTTGTACCACCAGATAGCACGACCCCTGAACTCAATATCGAGCATGAATATGTTGAGATGAATTATGCTCCTCGCCTAGAGGATAGAATCACCATTGCGAACCGCATCATTAGTTTTGACCCAGATATTTTGCTCCAGCTAGAGCCTGAACCAGGGGAATTATTGGTAAAATTGATTCGCCAGTTGGATATTCCGTTAAAAATGGGATTTGGGGACGAAGAATCAGATCTAAATGTTATTTACTCTCAGGGTGAGAGTGGATTTTACGAAAAAAATATTTTGAATCTAATTGCGTTGCTGGAAATGAAGTAAAGGAGTGATCTGTCGCACTTACTGATTGTGATTGCGTTGATTTGCAGTTTCTTTACATGAAACATGGTATTTAGCGATTGGGGCCGCTTCCAAACGTCCTTCTTCAATTAAGTCACCACAGATTATACAAACGCCATAGCTTTCAGCCTCGATGCGATCGAGCGCTTCATCGACGTCACTAAGATATTTGGACTGTCGATGAGCAAAAAGACTGGTCTTTTCGCGCTCGGCCATATCAGTACCAACATCAGCCATATGGTAGGTCGCAGACGAAAGATCACCGGCGCCCTCTGTAATCGTTTTATTTAACTCGCTGCGCTGATAATCCAAATCTGCCGCAATACGATTTCGCTCATCCATAAGTATGGCTTTGAACTTCTTTAGGGTTGTTTTGTTGTACTTATTCACAGCCATTTTAATCCCTCAAACAATGCTTTAATTGTTGCAATATATCGCCTGAGTATCGTTTTCCTAGGAAATTTAGCTCCGTAAAAATCTCTTGGCACCCCCTATGTGGGCGACTACATTTGCGCGCTTTATGAGCCAATTTATTAAACAAAATAAGTGAGGGTGTAATGGAAGATAT
>JABMOT010000130.1 GCA_013202385.1 Fidelibacterota bacterium | reverse complement strand
CTGTTTGGCCGTTTCTCTTGCACATATCATACCATAATACTCATCTATCATACTGTTATTATTAATAGTTATCACTTTTTGAGGAAGCCCTAATTAACGATTCAAGCGAATTATTTCATGCGAAAGGCTGAAAACACCTGTTGGAGAACGGCAGCAATCCTTTATGTTGCTCTTATTCCTTATTGTTCACGCAATAGGGCAGCATAGAGGATCAAATATTGAACTTGAACATGAACATCTTGGATCGGATCAGAAAATCATTCTTTTCCACAGTTAGAGGCCTTGTCATAACCTTGGTGTTCTGGCAATCGTCCTCATTGTGCTCAGACACTAAAACCCGGGAAGATGGTGTATTTCCCGTGATGGCTTACATCGGAAATGAGGATGGTCGTGATGCAATATTCTTGCATGATGCTGAAGGACGAACCACGATATTTAATTGTAGCACCCCGAATGAACTTATTTTGACACCCCAGGTTGCACGCAATGGCGAGTATATCACATTTGTTGTTGATAATGGCCAAAATGTGAGGGTATTGCACTTATTGGGACCCATAACAAAGAAGTCAGGTCATTGGAAGGCATCCAATTCAATAGTGCTGACCATCAAAGGCGGTGCCTGGCCGCTCTATGACGGAAGTCAGGACTTTTACCTGGCAAAGCCTGACCAGAGTTCACCACGATCAAATATGGGAATCTATCTGTATCAAGTTGAAGGGGAAGTATTTACACGCCTCAGTGATAATATGGGTGCTTCCAACCATATCTGGCCATTGCTGAGTCCTGAAGGAGATCGGATTGTCTTTCGCGAGGTTCCCATAGAGTCTGACGAGATGTCTGTGGGTAGTGCTCCCAGATCAGTCATTATTAATCTCGACAGTGGAAACACAGAGACCCTCTTCGAAAACCAGTCTGTTTTTTTGGAACAATGGATACCTAGCGGAGAGATCCTGTATTCAGTGGCCATGCATGATCCAAAAGGTACGAGAGCCTATGGACTATACGACCCAGTTACCCGATCGGCAGTAGAAATATTTAGGGGCAATTCAAGACAGGGTAGACTCTCTGCTGATTCGCACTACCTGGCGTTTATTCGATCGGAACCGATAAATGGTGCCTACTTTGACATTTTTATTATGGATCTTGAATCCCAGACCGAGACAAATCTCACGCACTCCTCAAAACAGAGTGAAAGTATTATCGGGTGGATAGAGTGATAGAATCACAGCTATAACAAGTCTTTATAATGACTCCGATTGTTATTTTGGGCGGGTAAAAGCCAGACAGATTCAGTTATCCAAACCAGAATTCAGAGCAAAAAAAATACAAAACAATCGGTTACAAATCCGCGCCTTTACTAGCATTACTCTTGAGAAGCTAAGTCTCCAAATTATATTGCATGGCTCTATAGCATATGCATCTCAAAAAATAGGAATCTGACATTGATGGCGTCTCATATTGGTATCATAGCTGAACATAAACCTGGCGAAGGTAGAATCCCGCTTACACCCTCACAGATTCAAAATTTACTTCACCAATACCCCGATCTTTCCATTGTAGTACAACCTTCTAAACAGCGGAAATTCAGGGATCAAGAATTTAGCTCTCGAGGTATTGATATGACTTCTGCATTGCAGGATGCGAATCTTGTGATGGCTGTAAAAGAGATCGTAGTAAAGAACATCATTGCGAATCAGGCTTATCTTTTTTTCTCCCACACTATCAAGGGGCAGAATTATAACATGCCCATGTTACAGCATATTCTTGATGTTGGTGCCACACTTATTGATTACGAATTGATCCGTGATGAAACGAATCGTCGATTGGTATTTTTTGGGAGACATGCCGGCCTTGCAGGTATGGTGAATACTCTGTGGTCCTATGGGAAACGCCAAAATGCAGGCGGAGTGAAGAGTCCATTTTTAAAAATTAAGCAGGCCATGGATTATCATGATCTTGAAGAAATTACGCTGTCACTTCAAATTCTCGGCTCAGAGATCTCGCGCTGGTTGGCTGATAAAGCGCCCATCGTAATCGGCATCACCGGTTATGGTAATGTGTCAAAAGGGGCTCAGGAAATTATAGCTAATTTTCAGATTATGGAACTTTCCCCGGAGGAACTGCTGGCTACTGATTTGAGCGCTTACGCTGGACAAATTATCAAAGTGGTTTTTAAAGAGTCAGATATGTTCGAGCCCAAGAGCGCCTCGGATAACTTTGAATTACAGGATTATTTTGATAATCCAGAGAAGTATCAATCAAAATTTAAGCGCTATCTTGACAAATTAAATATTCTGGTGAACTGCATCTATTGGGATACACCTTACCCCAGGCTAATTACCCTTGAAGAGATCAAGGAACACTACCGGAATAAACCATCACTTTCTATTGTTGGGGATATCACCTGTGATATAGATGGAGCCATTCAATTCAATATCGGGTCAACTTTAAGCCCCGATCCAGTTTATACCTTTAATCCTGAAACGGGTGCGAGGGAAATGGGGTTCAAAGGGGAAGGACCACTCCTCATGGCCATCGACAACCTGCCCACCGAATTACCCCGTGAGTCATCTGAAGTTTTTGGGGAGGCTTTGCTCCCATTCGTCCATGCCATGGGCGTTTGCGATTATTCAAAGCCTTTCGAATCATTGGCGCTTCCACCAGAAATTAAAAGAGCAGTGATCGTTCACCGAGGTCAGCTAACCCCTGAATTCAACTATTTGAAGCAATATCTGAAAGCGTAGCAACTAATTATGGCGAAACGTGTACTCATTCTGGGTGCTGGACTGGTATCCCAACCAATCATTGATTATTTGTTTGAAAAAACAGATTATTTTCTCACTGTTGCAGATATTCTTGAAGCGAATGCTACCAAAGCCATTAATCATAATCCCCGCGGTCAGGCAAAGGCTCTGGATGTAAATAATTCGAGCGGCTTAAGAGAACTGGTGGTTGGCTCCGATCTGGTTGTTTCACTCCTCCCTTATACGTTGCACGGTATTGTTGCCAGGCATTGTCTCGAAGCTGAAAAACACATGGTGAATGCCTCATATGTTTCAGAAGAGCTGCGGGCTTTTGATACAGCGGCGCGTGCGAAAAATCTACTTTTCCTCTGTGAAATGGGCTTGGATCCTGGAATTGATCATATGTCTGCCATGCAGATCATTCATGATATCCAGAGTAGAGGAGGAGTAATCTCCGAATTTATTTCAGTCTGTGGTGGCTTACCCGCTCCTGATGCCAACGACAACCCATTTGGGTACAAATTTTCATGGAGTCCCAAAGGAGTGCTGCTTGCAGGAAATAATTCCGCCAGATTCATTGCTGAGGGGAAAGTGAAAACGATCAGCTCAGAGGAGTTATTTCATTCAACCACAGCCATGCGAATAGGGAATCAGGCATTCGAAGCCTACCCCAATCGAGACTCGATTGCCTACGAACATATCTATGGCTTGGATGGCATTCAGCACTTAATGCGTGGAACTTTGCGCTATGCAGGTTGGCACAAACTCATGCTGGCATTAATAAATCTGAACTTGATAAAAGATACATCGGTTACGACCGGCAAATTCAGCTATGCCGAAATACTTGCTGGCTTGAACAGCTTTAATATCCACAAGTTGAGAACAGATGTTGCCAGGAAGTTGGGAATGTCTGAGAACACAACGGTCATGAACGCATTGGATTGGTTAGGCCTATTTGATACAACACCTCACCAAAATCAAAAAACAAATGCCATTGATGTGTTGGCTGAATTAATGAATCGAAAAATGAGCTATGGGCCGGGCGAACGAGATATGGTAGCGCTCCAGCATCGATTTAAAGCCAAATTCTCGGATCACGAAGAGGAAATCCGCTCCACATTGTTTGATTATGGAATTCCAAATGGGACTAGCTCCATGGCGAGAACCGTATCATCACCACTGGCAATTTCTGTTCGATTAATATTGGAGGGGAAAATAAAGCTTACTGGAATTCAGATTCCTGTTGACCCCATCATTTATGAACCCGTTCTGGCTGAATTAAAAACCATGGGGATATCATTTAAGGAAGAAGTTGTCAGGACTTGAGACTTAAGTAATTACTGAGAATAATGCAATAAAGCATAAACATTTATTAGCGAGGTTATTATGGACTTTTTGAAAGAGTTGGGAATAGAAGAATTTAACGCTGGCGCCTGCATTGGAGCTGGTGAATGGCTGGCTACTGGTGGTGATGATATCTTAAAATCTATCAACCCGGCTACTGGTGAACTGATCGCGAGCGTGTATCAATGCTCAGAAGAAACCTATGAGGAAGTTGTTGCTCAGGCGGCCGAAGCCTTCAAGGAATGGCGCCAAGTTCCAGCCCCTATCAGAGGAGAACTGGTTCGCAAAATGGGTGTTGCCCTCCGGGAGAAGAAAGATGCACTGGGAAGTCTTGTTTCTCTGGAAATGGGCAAGATAAAGCAGGAAGGTGATGGGGAAGTTCAAGAGATGATCGATATTGCTGATTTCGCAGTTGGTCAATCCAGGATGTTGTACGGTAGTACTATGCATTCAGAACGCTTTCAGCACCGGATGTATGATCAATACCATCCATTGGGTGTGGTGGGTGTGGTTTCAGCATTCAATTTTCCCGTAGCCGTATGGGCTTGGAACTCCTTTCTTGCTGCAATAGCAGGGGATATCACCGTATGGAAGCCCTCATCAACTGTGCCACTTTGTGGGATTGCTGTTCAGAAGATCTGTAATCAGGTTTTACATGAAAACGGATATAAGGGGATATTTAATCTGGTTATTGGTCGTGGCTCAGTTATTGGAGAGCGTCTCATCAATGACAAGCGGATTCCACTGGTTTCCTTCACTGGCTCAACGCCCATGGGACGTCATGTTGGTGAAGTCGTTGCAAAGCGGTTCGGTCGCAGTATCCTGGAGCTTGGTGGGAATAATGCCATTATTATTGACGATACGGCAAATCTGGACCTGGCCATCCCGGCAACTGTCTTTGGGGCCGTTGGTACTGCTGGCCAACGCTGTACATCCACTCGCCGCATTCTCATCCAGGAAAATATTAAAGACCTATTTCTGGAGAGGTTGTTAAAGGCATACAAACAGGTCCGTATTGGTGATCCCCTCGTATCAGGTACGCTTATGGGACCCCTGGTCAATGCCGCTGCCGTTGAGGATTATGAGCACGCAATCCGGGAGATACAAGCTGCAGGTGGAAAAATTCTGTTCGGTGGCAAGGCTATGAAAGCTAAAGCCGGGTATTTTGTTGAACCCACCATTGTTCTTGGCGAAAATCATTGGGACATCATCCAGACGGAAACCTTTGCGCCAATCCTTTATATTATTCCATTTCAAACGATTGATGAAGCTATTGAATTGCACAATGCGGTGCCTCAGGGTTTATCCTCAGCCTTGTTTACGATGAACATGCAACATGCTGAGCGTTTTCTTTCTCACATTGGTTCGGATTGTGGCATCGCCAACATTAACATTGGGACATCCGGGGCTGAGATTGGCGGTGCTTTTGGAGGGGAAAAAGAAACCGGTGGTGGTCGTGAGTCAGGTTCAGATGCGTGGAAAGCTTATATGCGCCGCCAGACGAATACGATTAACTGGAGTAAAGAGATTCAATTGGCACAAGGTATCTCTTTCGATTTATAATCGAAATATTTTCGAGGTTCCAGGAATCTCCAGATAAATATAGATGTCTTCCGGCAAACTATATATCGTCTCCACACCTATCGGCAATCTCGCAGATTTCACTTTTCGCGCAGTCGACATACTGAAAAGCGTGAGTCTCATCGCTGCTGAGGATACTCGAGTGTCAGGAGTGCTCCTTAAACACTATGAAATAGCGACTTCAATGTTGCCCTATCATGATCATAATAAAGAGCAGGCAACCCCTGGTTTATTGCGAAAATTGGAGCGTGGCGATGATATTGCACTTATCTCCGATGCTGGTACTCCCTTGATAAGTGATCCTGGCTTTTTTCTGGTAAGGGCCGCAGTAGCCCAGGGAGTCGAGGTGATTCCCATCCCCGGCGCATCGGCCATGCTCGCCGCTCTAGTCGCTTCCGGACTGCCTTCTGATCGATTCACTTTTGAGGGATTTTTACCCCGCAAGAAAGGCCGCCAAACGCGATTTAAGGTTTTGGCTGAAGATCCAAGGACCATAATATTTTATGAATCACCCCATCGAATCAACCGAACTTTGAAAGACATATCTGAGTATATGGGCGACCGTCAAGTTGTAATTGGCAGAGAGATCACCAAGAAATTTGAAGAATTTATTCGGGGACCTGTCTCAGAGATCAGGGAACAGTTGGATGTACGTAGCATTAAAGGTGAGGTAGTTATCATGATCGGAGGGAATAAAGCATGACCACAGATGAGCGATTCGAATATGCACGGGATGATTTCAACTATCCCAGATTTGTTCAAAAATTATTGAAAAAGGCTCTCAATCGAGCAATTGTAACTGTCGATACGAACAATATTGATGCACAGAATCTAAATAAGATTCGATACGGGCTGGCTGCATTTAGCGTCCTGACTTTACTCCTGGGTTCATACTTGCTGAGTGCAATTATGATAGGTCTGTGGCTTTTTGTGGATCAGATTCAATTACACCTGTTTGTTGATAGAACGGCTCCAAATGCCCGATTCAAGCACTTTATTGAGGAAGTACCGCTCATGTTGGGCTTAAGTCTGCATATGTGGTTACAGGGGCATTGGTGGTCAGGGGCTGCAGTCTTGATAGGTGTCACTGGATTGTATTTACTCACGAATCTTCAAATGAAATACGATTTAACTGCCATTAATATACCCCAATTGTATTTCCTCCGTTGGGATCGTATGGGTATTATGTTCCTGTTTATTCTTTTGGGTGCGTGGCCAGGTGAACGGGCATATCTTTTTGTTGTGCTCCTGGCGTGGTTCCTGGCTGCCCTTAGCTTTTATGATTATATATGGATTTTAATTCAGTTGGCAAAAAAGAAAAAATGAAGTCTGCCAGACCCCTGTTAATCAGCTTTGAAGGCATAGACGGATCTGGAAAATCCACCCAGTGTAAAATGCTTTATCATGAACTCATTGACAGAGGATTTGCTGTGCATTTATATCGTGAACCCGGTGGTACTAGAATTTCTGAGAAAATCAGAAATATTCTCCTTGATCGCGAAAATATGGAAATGAGTCCTGTCACTGAAATGCTGCTTTATTTTGCCAGTCGCAACCAATTAATCTCAGAAAAGGTAGTTCCAGCCCTGAAAAAGGGGGAAATCGTCTTACTTGATCGATTTGTGGATAGTACCATAGCGTACCAGGGCTATGGTCGGAATCTTTCGCTGGAAAGTATTCAAAAAGTTGCTGATGTTGCTATTGGAACTGTGATCCCAGATCTAACAATTCTGGTAGATACGCCCCTTGAGACTGCAGAAGATCGAATGGAAGATCGTGACCTGGATCGCTTGGAAGCAGAAAATGTTGAATTTAAACTACGGACTAAAAATGGTTACCTCAAATTGGCAGAAGCGGATTCTCATCGATTTTTGGTTCTGGATGGCCGTGATAGTATCGACAGCTTAAAACGAACAGTTTTAACCCGAATCGATCAATTATTGGATTCTTCAGTTTGAAAATACACCGCTCCTACTTCGCTGTATTTGCATTCCTGCTTTTAACCGCATGGGCAGCAAACCTCTATACCCAAGTCAATACCGAGCGCGTTGAGGGCGAAGCATCAATAAATCAGGTATACCAGACTATTCTGGATCGATATGTGGCGGAAATTGACCCTGAAAAACTTTCTAACGCTGCAATTGATGGTATGCTAAGAGAATTAGATCCCTATTCCCAACATATTGACGATAACAATTCATATCGTCTGGATGCCATCACAACGGGTGAGTACGGAGGTGTAGGAATACATCTGGGACGCATGAATGATTCCCTTATTGTTATATCCCCAATGGATGGCACGCCTGCTTACAGACAGGGGATATTGGCCGGTGATCGCATCGTAAAAATTGATTCAATCTGGACAAAGAATTTGGATTTGGATGAGGCGGCAAGATTGGTTCGTGGTGTACAAGGTTCTCTTCTGACCATGCTTATTAAACGCGAAGGGGAACTTGAATATTTGGAATTTGAGCTGGAAAGAGAATTGATCAAAGTTCCTGATGTAAGCTATTCCGGCCTGTTACGAGAACGAACAGGGTATGTAAAACTTTCAAATTTCTCAAAATATTCTGCGGAAGATCTCGAAAAAGCCATCAGAAAAATGTATCAGGCAAATATTACTGCTCTTATTATTGATGTTCGGGGAAACCCTGGGGGATTGCTCAGTGCCGCTCTCATGAGTGCAGATCTTTTTATTGATCAAGGTGAGCTTTTGTTAGAAACGCGTGGCCGCATCGATGCGTCAAATAAGAAATATTTATCCCGGCGTCGACCTATCATCAGATCAGATATGCCTATGGCTATTTTGGTAGACGGTGGATCAGCTTCAGCCTCTGAAATATTAGCAGGAATCCTTCAGGATTATGATCGGGCAGTGGTTATTGGAAAACCTTCATTCGGAAAAGGCCTTGTCCAGACTGTCACCCGTTTATCGCCAGATACCCGGCTTAAGTTGACCACAGCGAAGTATTATCTTCCAAGTGGTCGATTAATTCAAAAACGAGAAATCGCAACAGATGTGATTTATGAGGATCTTCTTGCAACAGAATTAGACTCCTTTTATTCTGATCATAATCGTCGCTTTGAGGCCGGTGGGGGAGTTACTCCTGACCTGACAGTAGATGCTTTGCCAATGGGCAAGTTCGAGTCAAAGCTCTGGCGGAATCGCTTGTTCTATAAATATGCGCTCTACTATGGGGAAATGCATCCCGATCTTACTTTACCACATCAATTCGAGGACGCACAGGTCGATAGCTTTTATACCTGGTTGTCGTTCCATGATCTGATTCCTAAAACTGAGCTGTATCATTGGATCACAGATGTTGATGCAGTAATTGACTCCACGAGTTCTGTCTATAGTGATATTCAGAAAGTTCGAACAGCACTCATTGATTTGGAAATTCAACACCAGCAAGACGAACTTAATAAAAATCGAATTCAAATACTTAGTGGCATGGAGACTGAGCTTGCAAATGCCTTGGGTGGAAATGGTGCCAGAGTGGCAGCATCACTCCATCACGACCCGGTTGTCCAGGATGCGATCGATCTGCTGGCCTCATCTACAAAACTCAAAGAAATCCTGGCAGGTGCTGTTAACTAATTTGAATCTTTTTCTTTTAATGATAGCGTCAGTGCAAAAGTCGCCAGTACCTCATCCCCATATTTATCCGGGGCAGTGACCTGAATGGAAATAGATTCGTGGTATCGTTCTCCTGAGGCAATCACCTTCTGAAGCAGAGCGTCAATTTTAGCGCTATCCACACAAGTAAATACGGCATCTCCATCAACTCGCTTTAAAAAATCTGCCTGCATATCCTTGAAAATCAAACTGATCCGATTGGGTAGCTTTGAGATTAACTGCATGGCCAGCAGTCCTGCAGCAAGATCAGCACCAATAGCCAGAGACCCAAAATACATACTTTTCAAGTGATTCTGAGTACGCCGTTTAAGGGGAATGCCAACCACACATTGCGAGTCATTCAACTCAAGAACCCGCGGTCGCACAAACAGGATGAGTGGGATTTTTGATAACCCAAAATATCTCAGAGCCAGGGTTTGCCTCCAATTTGTTCTCAAACCGGAGCTTATGTCAGGACTCGAAGACGTCATCAGGATCCTCCTGCTCAACATACCCGGTAAGATCAATGAGCATCACTTGAAGATAACCTGCCGTGGTTTTGGCGGCATCAAGATGACCCCGGGTCTTGATCTGACTGATCATTTCCTTAACTGAATCAAGTGTTTGAGCCAGCGTCCTTTCAAACGTTACCTGCTGACTCACAATATGGTCGATAGATTCCCGCAGTCTTATTCTATCCAGTGGTTTCAGGAGAATATCTGAAAATCCTGCCAGCTTGGCTTCTACAAGGCGATTTACATCTGTGGAGGCTGTGAGCAAAATGAAGGGCGGGAGCGTTTTCAAGGACTGGTCTTTATACTGGGGAAGATTGGTTGTATTCTTCATAAGAGCTAACCCATCCATGCCAGGCATCATCAAATCAGTTACCACAAGATCAAAATTAGACCCTTTTGTTGCCAGCTCACGCAACGCATCCATACCAGTAAGGGCAAAGACGACCGTATGCTTCAATCGTTGCAACTCAGTAACCACCAGGATACCATTATACTTTATATCATCAACAACCAGGATTTTCATAAAATATTCCTAATAAACTCAAGCGTGTTTCCAAAGTAAGTACTTTGCCAAGATAGAGAAGGAAATAAATGGATTGATATTCTATTATTAAGTATGCATTCGTAAATAGAACTTTTTTCTTAAAAGAGAATATATAAACATAATAAACATATAGATAGGTTGATTATTGAATTCTCGAATGTTGTGAAATATTATCATTTACTACATCATTTTAATAAAAAATAATTAAAAACGATTAAAATGGTTAAAGAAAGTGACCTCCTGCTCGATAGTTATGTTGAGTGTTGAAATTTATTGAAAAAAGTCAAACACTAAATGGGCTGAAGCGATCACAGCCCTCCGAGAGAGAGAATTGATCGAAAGAGGTGACAAGGACGTCATCGTTTTTAAACAAGGAGGTTCAAATGAGTGACCTGATGAGAATTTACACGAACGTTCAGGCGATGCAGTCGATGAATTCATTGAGTATTATCAATCAGAAGATTGGTATGCATCAGCTACGTTTGGCAACTGGTAAGAGGATCAACTCTGCTTCAGAGGATCCAGCAGGTTATCAGCTGGCGAAAAGTTTGGAGACACGTCGCAGAGGGCTTGAAGCCGCTCTTCAGAACGTAAGTCAGGCCAAAAACGTAATGAATGTAGCAGAGGGTGGTTATCAGAATATCATGGATATTTTGCAGACCATCAAGGAAAAGGCCACGCAGGCTTCTGATTATTCATTATCAACTAACCAACGCGCATCCATTAACGATCAGGTAACAGCGCTGATCGCAGAGATCGATGACATTGTTGGTGAAACCACATTTAATGGCGATAGCTTGATCGATGGTGGCTATTCCGGGGCATTTCATACTGGTGAGGGCGCAACTGATGAGCTGACCATTTCACTTGGTAATGGGGATTCCAGTGCATTGGGTCTCAGCGGAATTAATCTTTCAACAGCAAATGGTGCCAGTGCTGCAATCACGACATCCGGCGCTGCTATCGATACACTCTCTGCTCGTATTCAGGAAGTGGGTCAATACAAAGTTCGCTTGGCAACAAAGGAACGCACACTTTCCGTTGCGGTCACAAATGCCGAGGCAACCAGGAGTGTGATTGAAGATGCTGATTTTGCGAAGGAGCAGATGGAAGTTATGAAGCTGCAAATTTTGCAACAAACAGCGGTTTCATCTTTAGTCCAGGCTAATTCGGCTCCCCAGGTTGTTCTCCAACTTTTCAAATAAACAGTAGGAAAAGGGGGAGATCATGAAGATTTCCCTCACATTCTGATTTGAAAGGAGTCAAAAATGTCAAACGGATTTATGACCATTAAAGATGTAGCAGGTTATTTGAAAATAAAGGAACAGACCGTTTACCGCCTCGTACAGCAGGGTAAGATTCCCGGCCTAAAACTAGGTGGACAATGGAAGGTGAAAAGAGATCATCTGGATCGTATGTTTGATGAAATCCTGACTGAGAAATTGAGGGATATCAACAAGTAATTCACCACCGCTCCAGTTTGTATATTAGCCCCCGGCAACTGCTGGGGGCTTTTTTTTTAGCCTGTTGTGTAACGAAAGCAAGCAGCGATAATCATGGACGCTAAACCAAAGGATTGACGAGTATAATTACCCAGTCAATCGAGATACAGGTTCGCTATACGGGAATATTATGCCTAATTTGGGGGTATTATTTTCCGCTAAATTCATAAAAAATATTCTCCATTTACAAAAAGCTCTATGCAAGATAAGCAATCTGATGATCTCCTTATCCATGGCACTGAAGTTGATAAGATTGATCATCATGAAAGTAAGAATGAAAAAATTCGAAGACCAAATATCGACTTAAGCAGTAAATATTCTATGTGAACTAAAAAATATGTTCCTGTTGTTATCCTAAAGAAAGAGGACTGACCTACGATATATAACGATAGATGAGTGACCCATAACGATCACCCACGAAGGGAGTTTAACTTTTATGTCAATGACCCAAAGAACGATTCTGGCGACGACACTTTTACTTATCTGTGCAAATACTGTAACAGGGCAAATTCAATATTCCGGGTTCGCCGATATTGTATACACCAAAGAATTAACTGAAGACGGTGAAGCCGCTTTTGGCTATGGCCAATTTGAACTCGATTTATCAGCCATTGTATCGCCCCGAGTTACGTTTGAGGGTGCCATTGCGTATAATGCCGATGATGGACTTTTTGAGGCAGGTGCCGGCTTTCTTGATATTCACCTGACCGGCTCTGATGAAGCCCACCCACCACGGGGTGGTTATATCCAGCATTCTGGCCTCATGGTCGGCCAGTTTGATGTGCCGTTTGGGCTTGATTACCTGTACATCCCTTCACCGGATCGTAAACTTGTAAGTGCTCCACTATTAAATCAAAAGACGATTGACAGTTGGAATGATATGGGGCTTAACCTGTACTGTGAACTTTCATTTCTCAATTTCAATTACTTTATAGTCAATGGTGCCCAGGCTGGTATAGCTACTGGTGGAAGAGCTGTAATTCCCCTGGCAAATATTTTAGAAATAGGTGCTTCGTTTGCAACTCAAACGGCAGACAATGATTCAGGAGCAGTCCCCAATATAATTGGTGTGGATTTTCAAAGCGCCTTCGGTCCCCTGGAAGCTCGTTTTGAATACCAGCAAGCGACTGCTGTGTTAGAGGGTGACTTTGATAACTCGGGAGCAGATGACCAACATAGTGGATATTATGCACAATTAGACTTGGATATGGAGCAAATAGTAAATCTACCCGTTTTTCTCTCCGTGCGCTACGGTGTCTGGGAAAAAGATACGGAAACAGCAAAACGACTTACAGCAGGTCTTGGCTATAAGATTAGTGAGGGCTTTGAATGTCGCGCAGAATATTTATCAAACTGGGTCAATGAAAATGACCCGGATAATCAAATTGTCATCCAAACAGTGGTAAGTTTTTAGTGGGGGCTGGAAGCAAAGCTTATTTGGCGCCTGGCAGAATTCAATGAACAAAAACGGGAAAGAGGGTATTTAAAATGAAATTAACAATTGCCAACAAACTGTATTTTGGATTTGGCTTTGTAGCCATGATCATATTGATCCTGGTGGTCTTTAACTTTAGTAATCTCAATAAGCTGAAAACCTTGGAGGATATTAGCGCACAGCGGGCTGCTGATGCCGTGCTGGTTCAGGAGGCGGCGGGGATGTCAGCCCAGGCTTATGGTGTCATAGCTGATGCCATCATTAATCGTGATCTGGCCCTTAACGCTCGGGAATGGGAGGAAGTATATTCCGAAATGGTCTCAGATATGGAGGCGATCGGAAAATTGGTTGATACGCCAGAAGAGTTGAAATGGGCCGCCGCAGCAAAAGAAATGGTGAATGAATATAACGAGGATTACCAAACAGTGGTGCGGCTGGTACAAGCCGATGATATGAAGCGGATCAAAGAAACTGACGCTGAGATCGATGCGATGAAGGTGGAATTTGAAAGACTCCTGGGGAAGATATCTACCAGCTTAACTGCAGAAATGGTGGAAGCTTCAGAAGAATTTGATCGGGAAGCTGGCCAGGCGAAAACCATATCCACCATCCTGGCAATAGTTGCCTTAAGTGCCTCGGTTTTACTGGCGGTCTTTATCACACGCTCCATCGTCAGCGGAATCAAACGGATCACCGATCGGTTGAAAGATATTGCCCAGGGTGAAGGCGATCTGCGGGTTCGCCTTAACATCACGAGTTCGGATGAGATCGGGGAATTAAGTAAATGGTTTGATGTATTCGTTGAGAAGATTCATACAGTCATCTCCAACGTAAAGGCGAGTGCCAAACAGGTTGCCACTGCTGGTGGTGAGATTTCAGCTGCTTCAGAGGAGATGGCAGCCGGAGCTGAAGAGCAACAGGCTCAACTCAGCGAAGTGGCCACCTCCATTGAAGAGATGAGCGCCATGATTCTGGAAACCAGCAACAATGCTGCCCAAACTCAGAATAATGCCAAAGAAGCCAATATGGCTGCCGTAAAAGGGAGCGGGACGGTGAATCAAACCATCGCGGGTATCGAAGGGATCGCAAGCATCGTTGAATCTGCTGCCCTGCAGATCGGAGCTTTAAAGACGCGCTCCCAGGAAATCGCTGATGTCATTCAGGTTATCGATGACATCTCTGACCAGACCAACCTGTTGGCCCTCAATGCCAATATTGAAGCAGCCAGAGCTGGTGATGCCGGCCGTGGGTTTGCTGTGGTTGCTGATGAGGTTAGAAAGCTGGCTGAAAGAACTGTTGGAGCTACTGCTGATATTGAAGCTAAGATCAAGCAGATCCAAAATGATGTCAATTCCTCGGTGGAAGCCATGGAGAAAATCACTGAACAATCGAAATCGGGTCAGAAATTGGCAGGTGAAGCAGGAGCTGCCCTTGGAGAAATCAGTGGGTCCATCGATCAGGTGAATGCAGCCATCTCTCAAATCGCCTCGGCGGCCATAGAGCAGAGTGCTGGTGTGGAGGAAATTTCCAAAAATGTTGAGAGTGTTTCAACCGTTTCCAAACAATCTGCATCAGGTGCCCAGGAATTGGCAGCTTCGTCAGAACAACTGAATCGTGAAGTTCAGAGTCTTGATAAGTTGATGGATCAGTTCAAGGTTTAACAAAAACTATGAGGGAGCGTACAGGTCTACTGGACGATTTGTACACTCGCTCTGCACATAAATATAAGGAGTTGAGCCATGACAACGGCCACCATATCCAAGAACCATTCAGATAGCTACACTACTGCAACCACGGATTTGCGCCAGCTGGTTGCCTTCCAACTGGGTACTGAAGGCTATTGCGTGGACATCAGCAAAGTAAGAGAAATCAATCGTCTTGTGAACATTACCCATATTCCGGAGTCTCCACCCTTCGTTGAAGGCGTCATCAATTTGAGGGGACAGATTATCCCCATCATTGATTTAAGGCGTAGATTTGGTCTGGTTGAAGACAGTAAAAAGAACGCCCAGGAAACCCGAATTATGGTTGTTGAGACGAATGGAACCCTGGTAGGATTCATCGTGGATGCCGTCCGTGAAGTGCTTCGCATCCCGTCCGATCAGATTGAACCGACACCTGATCTGGTTACCTCAGGAATTGATCGTAAGTGATAAATCTGTTGGATTTATGGGCAGTACTGCAATTGTGGGTAATACCATACCCATTGCCGTTGGACTGGGCCTTTCAATTCAATTACAGAAAACCAACAATGTTAGCTGCGTATTTTTTGGTGATGGCGCTATCGAAGAGGGTGTCTTTTATGAGTCCGTCAACTTCGCTGTGGTCAGGAACTTGCCCGTGTTATTTATCTGTGAAAACAATCTGTATTCTGTGTATTCACCCTTGAGTGTACGGCAACCCAAAAATAGAAAAATTCATGAGATGGTTCGCGCTATGGGCATTCAAACAACAACGGGAAATGGCAACGATCTGGCCGAAGTTTACGAAAAAACGAATAGCGCTGTGGAGAAAATTAAACTCGGTCAAGGTCCTCAATTTATTGAATTTTCAACTTACCGATGGCTGGAGCATTGCGGTCCAAATTATGACAATACTATCGGGTATCGAAGCGAACAGGAATTCCTTTCCTGGCAATCAAAAGATCCCCTCAAGCATTGCGAGGAAAAACTACTAAGCTTATCAGCGAGTAACGTCGAAAAATACCATAAGGATGTTCAGCATGAAGTGGATCAAGCCTTTGAATTTGCCATAGCTTCACCTTTTCCGGATCCGGGAATGGCCTTTACCAGCTTATATGCAGAAAAAAATACACTATGAGTATTATCACTTACTCACAAGCCATCAATGATGCCATTGCAACGTCAATGGAAATGGATCAGTCAGTAATCTGTTACGGGTTGGGAATACCGGATCCTAAAGGGGTTTTCGGTACTTCAAGTGGTTTGCAGGAAAAATTTGGCAGTTCGCGGGTTTTTGATATGCCCACATCTGAAAATGCAATGACTGGAATCGCAGTTGGCGCAGCATTGAATGGCGTTCGTCCCATCATGACCCATCAAAGGCTGGATTTCTTTCTGTTGGCCATGGACCAGCTGGTAAATAGTGCGGCAAAGTGGCATTATATGTTCGGCGGCAATAGCTCTGTTCCCATTACCATCAGACTTATCGTTGGTCGTGGATGGGGGCAAGGACCAACACATTCACAAAACTTACAGGCACTATTCGCCCATATCCCCGGGCTAAAAGTGGTCATGCCAACCACGGCCGCTGATGCGAAGGGCTTGCTGCTTGAGAGTATTTTTGATGACAATCCCGTCATATTTATCGAACACCGCTGGTTGCATAATTTAAACGGTGAAGTTCCCGATGGTGACTACCGGGTTCCAATCGGGAAGGCAGCCTGTTTGACGCAAGGTGATGATATTACAGTCGTTTCATTCTCATACATGTCTGTTGAAGCCTTGCATGCTGTGGAGATTTTAAAAAGAGAGGGAATCTCCTGCGAATTAATTGACCTACTTAGCATTAAGCCTCTGGATTATGACCTTATCTATGCTTCCGTGAAGAAAACAGGCCGACTGCTTGCTATTGACACTGGCGTGGCGACGAATTCTGTTGCCGGTGAAATTGTCGCCAGAGTAAGCATGGATTGTTTTAATGCGCTTAAGCAAGCTCCCAAACGACTTGCACTTCCAGATTTCCCAACGCCTACCAGCAGGGGCTTAACTCGCGGATTTTATAAGAGGTCAGAGGATATTATTGACACTATTGCAGAGATGTTTAATAAAAACATTGTTGGATCTGAATTGGTTGAACGCGGTGATACACCCCATGATGTGCCAGGGGACTGGTTTAAAGGTCCATTTTAAATGCAAAAGAATATGAATCCAAAATGTTCTGTTTGTGGTAGTCCTTTGGAGAGTGTCATCAAGCTTCCTGAATTTCCTTTAACTGGCATTTATAGTAAATCTGGGCAGGACAGTAAATTTAGGAATTATGATCAAGAACTCCTGCTTTGTACGGCGTGTGGTCATGCCCAGATAAAAAATATCATCGATGTCAATTTTATGTACGGGGACACATACGGATTTCGAACATCAGCCAGCGAAACGGCTAGTGGAGGTTCGCAATATTTTTCGCGCTATATCGATACTCTGTTTCCGGGTAGAGTATTTAAAAGTATTGTCGATTTGGGGTGCAATGATGGTTATCTGTTAAAACTATTCAAGCAGGAAAATAAATCAAAGCAGTACCTTGGGGTTGATTTGATTTGGAAGGACAATCCACAAGTATATAAGGACGGTGAAATCAATTTCTCTGGAGATAAAATAGAGAGCATAGATTTTAGTGATTTCCTTGATGATTATCCTGAATTGGTGGTATCACAACACACATTGGAACATATTGAAGATCCAAAAGCGCTGCTAGAATCCCTTTTTCTGAAAACAGGTGATGAAACAATATTTGTATTTGAGTTTCCCTGTTTTGACCCCCTACTGGAGAATTTACGTTTTGATCAAGTATTCCATCAGCACCTCCAGTATTTTAGTGTACAATCCTTTCTGCACATGCTTGGTCTGCTGGATGCTGTCCTCATCGATTATACCATTAATTATAATTATTGGGGCGCGTTGATTATTGCCTTTAAAAAACGCGCTAAGAGTACTTCAGCGAATAATCCCATTGTATTTAATCCAGAAAAGTCCATGGCAGCTATTCAGGATAAATATCAGTCGTTTAAAAATCAAATGGCCATCACTGCTGAAATACTAAATAATTTAGAAAATGAAGTATGGTACGGTTATGGGGCCGCATTAATGCTACCCATCCTGGGATATCATCTTGGTACCGACTTCTCAAATTTTAAAAATATCCTGGACAACGATCCTCAAAAAGCAGGACTTGGTTATATCAATTTACCGGTAAAAATTCAACAACCCGGTACTCTTGATTTCTCGGCTGCAAATATTTTACTGACTGCTTTGGACAATAGATTACCGATCCTAAACAAATTAAATAAACACCACCCCAAAAGGATTCTTAATCCTTTAATGATCATTTAGGAAGCACATGGACTTAGGAATTAAAAATAAAAAAGCATTGGTCACGGGAGCAAGTCGTGGTCTTGGAAGAGCTATCGCAGACAGCCTGGCAAAAGAAGGTGTCCAGGTCGCCATCGTTGCCCGAAATCAAGGGGATATCAACTCATTTTTGGACACCCATCCTGGAAATCATATTGGGCTTGCCTATGATCTGGTTCCAGAGGGGAATCCCCAAAAAATGGTTGCCGAAATGATTGACAAATTCGGACATCCCGATATTGTTGTACATAATGTTGGTGGAAATTTAGGTTTCACAGATCCACTGTGTGGTATAGAAGAGTGGCGTCAGGTTTATCGTTTTAATCTTGAGATAGCGGTTGAGCTGAATCAAATGCTGATTCCGCAGATGAGATTAAACAAGTGGGGACGCATTGTTCATATTTCTTCAATAGCCTCCCTGGAAAATCAAGGCACCGCACCTTATTGTTCCATAAAAGCAGCGCTGAATGCCTATACCCGTAGTTTAGGCCGCTATGTATCTCCTGACGGCATAAATATATCTGCCGTATTACCCGGAGCCGTTTTCACCGAGGGAGGCTATTGGGATATGACTTCAAAAGAGCGACCTGAACACGTAGAGAAATATCTGTCTGAAAGGATGGCCATCCAACGGTTTGGGTCACCTGAGGAGATAGGTAACATTGTGACTTTTTTATGCTCCCAACATGCATCCTTTATCGTCGGGTCTGCTATTACTGTAGATGGTGGACAGGGAAGATGTTTCTTCTAGTCTGATGATGCTGAGAAATGGAGAGATATAATGAACCACATCAACAAATCTGATAGCCCCACAAGGGTGAAAAGCTCAACACCCAATGATGTACTCTTGTTTATTCCGAATACGCGTTGGTTTAACAAGCGCCCCTGGATGGTGGTACCGCATTCAGCCTTAATTCTTACAGCCATTTTGAAGGAAAATCACGATTTCTTCCTTCTGGATGCAAATGCGTTGGATTTAAGTGAAGCAGAATGTTTACAGCAGATCAAGACCATCTCACCCAGGATATTTCTGGTCTCCGGCATTTCAGTAGAATATTTCCAGCAATATCACAAGGCATTTGAAATAGTGAAGCAGGCAACTCCGGATTGCATCACGGTATTTGGTGGAATTTATCCGAGCCTCATGAGTGAGGAAGCCCTTCAGGATAAAAATATCGACTATATCTTCATTGGTCCGGCAGAGGGTGGCATTTTGGAATTCATTCACCATCTTCTTGAAGGGCAATTTGAGGAAGCCAGAAAAATTTCAGGTATCGGTTATTGCGATGCTAATGGCGAGAACATTATTCGTCGACCGAAAAGTACTGAGATTAATATTGATCCCAACATTAAGCCGGACTATTCAAAGATTGATGTTGAGTTTTATTTAACGCAGTCTGCCAAAGAATACAACTACAGCTTTCAGGGACCAACCGCAATCTTACTGACTTCGTATGGCTGCAGATACAATTGCTCTTTTTGTGCAGCACGGACGATCAGAGGTAGAGGAATAAATTATCGTTCTACTGAGGATGTGCTGGAAGAGATTGATAGTTTAATTCAAAATCATGGTGTGCGTCATCTGAGTTTTCTCGATGAATGTTTTTTAGATGATAGAGAGCATGCCATGACCATTATGCAAGCATTCATTGACCGTAAATATAATATTACCTGGAAAATGCCCAATGTTTCTGCCTGGCATCTTGATGATGAATTATTGGAATTAATGAAAGACTCTGGATGCAAGATGATCACAGTTTCCGTAGAATCTGGTAATGACAGGGTGCTGCATAAAATTATTCGAAAACCAGTTAAACTTGGCATATTCCCAAATATAGTGAGAAAGTGCAATGAGTTAGGCATCGAGATTGCGGCTAATTTTGTGATTGGTATGCCTGGAGAAACCTGGGATGAGATCAGAGAAACGTTCCGGTTTGCCGAAGCAATGAACTTTGATTTGGTTTCATTCCATATAGCCACTCCGTATCCCAAAACAGATTTGTATAAAATTGCCAAAGAACAAAACTTATTACCCGAAAATTTCGATTTTCGGAATCCAAAATATTTTGGTACCAGTGAAGGATTTATTACTACAGATGAATTTACCCCATTGGAACTGAAAGTATTAAGAGCCTATGAATGGGATAGGATAAATTTTAAAACACCTGAAAATATAGAAAAAATTGCTCGAATGATGTTTATGAGTGTGGAGCAATTGAATGATCATCGGAAACAAACCCGGACTAAGCTCGGCATCCATCACTAAGCTTAAGATATGAGGTTTAATTAACATGAATACTGAACTGCGTAAAACAATTGTAAATACGATCACCAATGGAGGAGAAGGTCATATACCCAGTAGCTTTTCGGTTATCGATATTATTGACACGCTGTATGCTAATCATCTGAAATACGACAGTGCCAATCCAGAATGGACGGATCGGGATTATTTTATTTTAAGTAAAGGTCATGCCGGAGTCGCACTTTATGTTGTGCTTGAAAAATATGGCTTCATCACGCAAGCTGATCTGGATAATTATGGCAAATTCAACGCAATGCTGGGTGGTCATCCTGATCGGGTAAAAATTCCTGGAGTGGAGGCATCGACTGGATCATTGGGACATGGTTTTCCATATTCAGTCGGGATTGCCCTGGGCCATAAAATCAATAAAAAAGAAAACAAAGTATTTGTCCTCGTAGGTGATGGGGAGTCCCATGAAGGGACGGTCTGGGAATCAGCCCTTGTCGCGCAAAATTTGAACCTGGAAAACCTCTGCCTCATCGTGGATTATAACGGGTCTGCAGCCCAAATCATGCCACATCCCAACATCATAAAACAATGGGAATCGTTTGGTTGGAATGTACTGGAATGTGACGGTCATAATGAAGCTGAGTTGGATATTGCTTTTAATAAATTCAGCAGAACTTCGAATGGAAAACCAACTGTCATTATCGCCAGAACGATTAAAGGCAAAGGTGTACGTTTTATGGAAACCCACGGTCCGTGGCATCATAAAATTCCTAATCCCCTGGAGTACGCTGAAATTATGGAAGAATTATCATCATGAGGAATACGTTCGCTGAAACCATGTTGGAAGTTGGCTTGATCGATCCAAAGCTCGTGGTGCTGGTAGGGGATATCAGTCATTTTGCATTACAACCCTTTGCACAGGCGTGTCCTGGAAGATTTTACAACGTAGGAATTTGCGAGCCAACCATTGTCAGTATGTCTGCTGGATTGTCCCATGTAGGTTTTCATCCGGTTGCTCACACTATTGCACCCTTTCTCATCGAACGCAGTTTTGAACAAATAAAATTGGACTTTTGTTATCAGGAAAGAGGGGGCAACCTTATTAGTGTTGGAAGTGCTTTTGACTATTCAGGTTTGGGTGTCAGTCATTATTGTCACGATGATATCGCTTTGATCAAAGCATTACCTCGCACCCAGATAGTATATCCAGCCATGCCAAATGAATTCAAAATCTTATTTGAGCAGACCTATAAGAATGACTACCTGACCTATTTCAGATTGCCGGATCATAAGCACAACTATGAGATTCCAAACCATAAAATCAAATTTGGTGAGGCCGTGGTGGTTCAAGAGGGGACAGATATCACCATTGTCGTCATTGGACCCCAACTTGGTACAGTGATGGAAAGCATTCAAGAATTAAAACAAAATCAAATCAGCGCTGAAGTTTTGTATTACCCCACAATCAAACCATTTGATAGCGCTACCCTGGTGGAAAGTGTTTCAAAAACAAAAAACTATATTGTCATTGAAGAACACTCTGAATATGGCGGTATCGGAGATGATGTAATCCGTGCAGTCAAAGCATTGGATAATATCCATTCAGATGCCATTAATATTCCCAATGAATTCTCACACAACTATGGAAATTATAAAGATCAGTGTGAATATTATGGTTTTACTTCACCCAACATAAAACGTAAAATTAAAATATTATTAGAAAAATGAGAAGATAAGTATCATGAACGAAAACAAAGCAAAAGAAAAACAAAATCAAGTACAGTTTGATAATTACAAATCAAAACCGGCTGTGTTGGGACCCTATACAACGCATATATGGAATCATGACCCTAGACATTTAGGCTTCTTATTATCAAGATACAAATTTGTCGCTAAAATGTTAGAAGGACATGAAAGCGTTGTTGAAATCGGTGTAGGCGATGGGTTTGGTGTTCCCGTCGTTGCACAGACGGTTGGTCATATCCATGGCGTGGATTGGGAGCCACTCCTAATCGAGGATAATCTTGAGCGCTATGCCGATTTGGCCTTTTCAATGGAGTGCCTGGATATCACAAAAGAACATCCGAATGCAGTCTTTACCGCCGCATATTCCCTTGATGTAATCGAACATATACCGACTGAGAGAGAACATTTGTATTTTGAGAATATCTGCAAATGTCTCCATGAGGATGGTGTATTTATCATGGGTACACCAAACATTACGGCAAATCAATATGCCTCAGCCGGAAGTAAAGAAGGGCACGTGAATCTCTTATCCCACAGTAGAATGCGGGAATTGTTATCGAAGTACTTTAAGAATGTATTTATGTTTTCAATGAACGATGAAGTCATTCACACCGGGTATGGTCCAATGTCGCATTATTTAATGGGCGTTGGCGTCGGACTCATCAATCCATAGTTAAAGAACATGATGAATATAAATGACTAAGTACACAAATATTGTCGGAGTCTGGGATTTGAACGCAATTCAGAATGGCGTTGGCAAATTCCTGATATTTCAACAAGAATTACTCCAGCTTAGGGAAGTGTTAGATGTTGAGAATGTTGATCTCTACGTTTGCAACAGCAGGGGAGGTACTTCAAGAGAAATAATTACCATTATCTCACGCTTAAACCCGTATCTGGGGAATCTCAATTTCGTTAACAGGCAGGAAGAAGTAAATGTCAGTGCTACCGACTACAGGTGGCCGGGAAATACAGATTACGCCAGTTGCAGTTATTCAGAAAGCTACCAGACCGTTCAAAAATATTGGGAGAAAACACACAAAATAGTTCAGATGAAAACTCCCGAGACTGTAAAACAACTAGCCCAGATCTGGATGGATAGACATGTTGCTGATGCGAAGATGATCACCATTCATTTAAAAAATAATGCCCTGGACCTGCAGAGTAATGCTAATCAACAATCCTGGCTCGACTTTTTTCTGTATTCTGAAAAAGAAACGCCTGATGTGAAATTTGTCATCATCGGCCTGGACAAGGTAGATGATGTGATTTGCTCATTGCACAATGTTATTTCTGTGCAAAATCATGGTGGGAATTTAGAATTGGACCTGGCTCTGGTGGATATGTCAACAGCATTTATGGGGATGGCCAGTGGCCCCTGCAATAGAGCCATTCTGAGTGACAAACCCTACTTAATATGGAAGCATCCCGGGCATCATCAGGAAGCGATGGAGCGGGAGTTAGTGAATCCTAAAGGTTTCGGATTTGCCAACAGGAATCAAAAATTTATGGTTGAATGGGACACATTCAAAAATTTGCAGCATGAATTTGCACAGCTCATTAATAATACATAACTAAAATAAATTATAGATACTAGCAGGAACATTGAAAAATAACACTGAAAAGAGAGTCATAGTAACAGGTGCCGGTCGCGGAATCGGTAAAAACATAGCTCTGAAATTCGCGGAGTCAGGTTATAAAGTAATTCTGGTTGATAATGATGAAAAACGGCTTCAATCGGTTAGTACTGAATGTCAGGAGCGTGGATTGAAGGTCGAGTATTATTGCCTGGATCTCCAAATAGTTCAAGATATTGAGAAAATGCTTTCCCGGCTGTTTAAGAAATACAGGAAGATTGATGCGCTTGTTAACAATGCCAGAGGTGGAAGTAGGACGGCACCCCTCGCTGAAACAGAAGACAACTGGCAATTAACCATGGATGTATCCATAAAAGCCCCCCTTTTCCTGGCTCAATCATATATCGAGGAAATGTGGAAGGCGAAGTCAACCGGGTGTATAGTAAATATCTCATCCATTGCTTCTACCATGGTCGGCCAGGAATCAACTGCTTATCATCTTGCGAAATCGGCACTGGACAACCTCACTCGTTATCTGGCCGTGCATGGTGGTCCAAAGGGAGTCAGGGTTAACGCTGTGAGACCCGGTTTTATTGTTCAGGATGAGCATCGTGAAAGATTTAGCAGTGAGGCCAATCTTGAATATAGAAAAATGGCTGAATCATGTCACCCTTTGCAGAAGGTTGGAAAATCTGATGATATTGCCAATGTTGTCCAATTCCTCTGCTCGGAAAGTGCCTCATTTGTTACCGGACAGGTCATCACAGTAGATGGAGGTCTAAGCATCAGAGACCAATGGGACTTAACCTATAGCACAAGGTTGAAATGATGTATCAATTTACCCATAAGAACGTATTTATCACCGGAGGCAGCGAGGGTCTGGGGTTAGAATTAGCCAAAGCTTTTATTGAAGCAGGATCAACAGTCACAATATGTGGCCGACAAAAAATCAAGCTGGACAAAGCTTTGAACGAATTAAAAAAAATAAGTTCTCACATTTTTGCAGTTCCTGCTGATGTGACCAACAAAATGGAGGTAGTGCAGGCCATTGAGAAAGCAGTAGCGCTCATGGGATCTCTGGATGTCGTTATCAATAATGTGGGTAGTACTGATAAATTTGGTGGATTTTTTGATTTAGATGAAAAGGATTGGATGGATACATATAAGAAAAATGTGCTCAGTGTTGTCCATACTGTGAAAGCGGCACACCCTTATTTAAAAAAATCAAAAAATCCTAGAGTTGTTAATATTGCATCCATAACGGGGTTACAACCTGGTATCTTTAACCCGCATTACTCAGCCAGTAAGGCTGCATTAATCAATCTTAGTAAACACCTTTCCAGCCTGTTTGCACCAGATCATATATTAGTAAACTGTATTGTACCAGGTACGTTTGAGAGTGGGGCCTGGACCCGAAATATTGAGCGAGTTGCACACGAGAAAAAGATCACTGTGGATGAAGCTGCTACTATTGAGAATCAGCTGGCAGTAAATTCCATCCCGCTGAATCGTATCGGACAACCAAAAGATATCATACCCCTAATCTTACTGCTAGCCTCAGAACATGCTGCCTGGATTACAGGATCATGTTTTGTGGTGGATGGCGGTAAAATGCGTTCCATGCACTGAAAAGAGATCAACACATGACGACGATGAAAACCAAGGCAGCAGTACTTTTCGAGACAAATGAACCGTTGCGCACTATTGAAATGGTCATTCCCAGTCTTAAGGCTGGCCAAGTGCTTGTGGACATTGCCTATAGTGGGCTATGCCACTCTCAACTGAACGAAATAGAAGGGCTTAAAGGTAAAGATAATTACCTGCCCCACACCCTTGGTCACGAGGGCTCTGGTGTGGTACTCGAAATTGGTGAAGGAGTTAAAAAAGTTAAACCCGGTGATCACGTTGTGTTGACCTGGATAAAAGGCATTGGCCTGGATGTCCCCTCGACAACCTATCAGCTTAAAGGGCAGAATATTAATTCAGGTGCTATAAGCACATTCATGGAAAAAGCAGTCATTAGTGAAAACAGACTGATACCCATTTCAAAAGAGATGCCCCTGAAAGAAGCTGCCCTGCTGGGATGTGCTATTCCAACTGGCGCGGGGATTGTTATCAATAATGCTTCCATCCAACCCGGTGACAGTGTTGCCATATTTGGAGTTGGGGGCATTGGGTTAAGTGCTGTGATTGTAGCATCAGCCCTGGGTGCCGGACAAATTATTGCTGTGGATGTGGTGGATTATAAACTGGAGCTTGCAGCAAAAAGCGGGGCAACTCACACAATCAATGCCTCGACCCAGGATGCTCTGGCAGTAATCATGGATATAACCGGAGGGAAAGGTGTGAAATATTCTATTGAATCTGCCGGCTCTATTGTCTCCATGGAAACAGCTTTCAAATCGGTGATGAACAACGGGGGTAAATGCATTATCGCCGGGAATCTTCCCCATGGAAAACAATTCTCAATCGATCCCATGGATTTGATATTGGGCAAAAATATCTGTGGTTCCTGGGGTGGTGAGACAAATCCAGACCTGGATATCCCCAAGTATGTGGAATGGCACTTGGAGCATAAACTTAATTTGAGCGCGCTGTTGACCCATGAATATTCTCTGGGTGATATAAATAGGGCTTTCTCGGAATTGAAGGCAGGTAAAGTGGGCCGGGCTTTGGTTTGTCTAAATCATAAAATAAAAGATTGATATCGAGGGCTAATATGAACGAATTATTTTACAACAGCAAAGACTCGAGAGATACAATTTACGCATTTTATGATTTGGCTGTTTCACCAGCAACTTTTGATATCATATCGTTTTTGGTCTTAGCCGAAAATGAACGTAAAAAATATGATTATCAAAAAATGCACGTTGTCATTGTTCCAGGGCCGGATAATGGATTCAGACCTGGCAACTTTGAAAACTATAACAAAGATCTGCCTGAAACAAAAGATCACGATTATATGGGCTGGAGATTAAGAAATATTTTGGTTCCCTGCTGCTGGTCGTTTCCTTCTTGCAGCGGTGTAACTGTTTGCGGTTCTCGCAGCGAAGTCGTTAGTCATGTCACCGATGCCAATCATGACATATTTCCATTGGATTACAATTTAGACAGCCCTCGAGGCAAATATTTACTATCAAATCTGATACCAGAGTTTACCAGAGCAGGTAGCCTGGCTTTTGTAAAATCATCGAAACAGGCGGGAGCGTTTATCGATCAATGGATTGATACCCATGTAGGGAAGAAGAAAATAGTTACGATTACGCTTCGAGAATGTTCTTACGAGTTAGGTCGCAACAGCACTCTTGAAGCATGGGCAAAATTCGCCACTTCTCTTAATTCAGAAACGTATTATCCAGTTATCATCAGGGATACTGAAGCGGCTCTTCAACCCATCCCTGAACCGTTGAAGAATTTAAATCTATTTCCTGATGTGGTCTGGAATCTGGAAATAAGAATTGCTCTGTATGAAAGGGCTTATCTGAACATGTTTGTCGCCAATGGACCAGGAATATTTGGTGCATTCAGCGAATCAATTCGTTTTCTCATGTTTAAAATAATTACCCAAAATTGTGCTGCCACATCGGTTCAACATCTCAAATCGATTGGCTTGGAGGTCGGCGCGCAATTACCCTGGCTGAATCAATTTCAGCGCTGGGTTTGGGAAGACGATGAATATGAAGTCATTGTCCGAGAATTTGAAAGCATGGCTAAAAAAATTGAGCAGCAGGCAATAGTGGATAAAGCAGCCCTTGCCTCACTTCCTGAAACAGGTGACGCTGACGATAAGAAGAAAAGAAGTTCTCAGGAAAGTTTTATTCTTGGAAGCGGTAAATCATTACTAACCCTGGATAAAAAAGAGGTCGCCTATATAAACCGGGCAGATGTTTCTATCAGCATTAATAAATACCTGCTCTTTTATGACTTAGTGGGTATCATCCCCAAATATCACATTCAATTTGATGCGAATGATGAACCCAGTCAGAGAGTTTTCCTGCGAACACTTGACAAAATAATCAATGACGAGAAACTGCACGGCGTAATATTAGTTTTTGGGGAGAAATTGGGGAAATATGCAAAAGCACAACATCTGCCAAACCCCATCATCGTATCATCACTTCATCCACTCACCGGCGATGGCTGGAATCCAGAATTAGATAAAATTGGTTGGAGCAAATCAATAGACAAAAATTTATTCCATTTTAAAGGAACCCTTACTTCTGCAATGAATTTCGCCCATGCGTTGCGACCGCTGAATAGAATCAAACTGGTCGGAACAGATATGAATTCGAATGAATATTTTTTCCAGGATGAATATGAGCAGGATTCATCACTCCACGATTGGACCTATGACCTGATGAAGAAAAGTGGAAAACACAGTAATATCATGGAAGAAGTGGGAGGGTATAAACAGGATTATTGTATCCCCTGGGTCGAAAACCATATTTGTAAAACAGGTGGAGAAATATATATCTGCAACCTGGAAGCCCATTACGCAAAAGTTGGCTTGTTACCCTATTCAGAGATTTGTGATAATGCACCCCCACGCCGTGACAGGGCACAACAAGTCGCTTCTTTGCCAAATTATCAGTCGAAGCTAAATCAGGAAATCGCTATCTATGAACATAATACTGAAGTTCATAACCTTCCTGAAATACATAATGTTTATGCACGAGATTTCCTCGTACCCCATTTGACAGAATTAACCGGTCGGGGTGATTCCCTATCCTGGTGGGTTAAAGAAATAGATGATTTTGTTGTGCGAGCGGATCGAACCATCTTCATTCTTTCATTGGCTTGTGGAAATGGCGATACTGAGATCGGACTGTTAAAACGGCTTGCAGCGCCGGAAAAAGTTCAATTTATCGGTGTGGATGTAAATCCAAACATGATTGAAAGGGCTCGTGCCGCTGCCAAAAGCGAAGGTCTAAAGAATGTCTCCTTTGAAATTCAAGACCTTAACAATCCCGATCTACAGGGTCCGATTGATGTTGTCCTGGCGAATCATTCACTGCATCATCTGGTGGAACTGGAACGGCTATTTAAACAGATTTCGGAGCGTTCCAGTGATGATATGATCTTTCTGATCAATGATATGATTGGTCGCAATGGCCATGTTATGTGGCCAAATGCCCAACAGGTAGTCAAGGAAATCTGGCGACGCCTGGATCAACGTTTCAGACTGAATAACTATAGTAAAAAATATGATCTACAGCCTTTCAATAGAGATTGTAGTCTGGATGGCTTCGAAGGCATTCGGGCCCAGGATATCCTTCCAAAACTGATCCAAATTTTTGATATTGAAATGTTTATGCCATTTGCTACCATTATCAATCGATTTGTGGATCGTGGTTATGGCCCCAATTTTAACGCAGATGACGCTCAGGATCGAAAACTTATTCTTGATATTCTGGCTTTGGATATTTCACTGCTGAAGGCGAAAAAACTCTCTCCAACTCAAGCCTTCATCAAGGTCCAGAAGAAGGGTACGGTAAAAGAACCAAGATTTCTCTTCCAAACCCCTGAAGAAGCGCTCTCAAGCCGACATCATACACTGAATCTGGCTGAATATTACAATCAGGTGCAAGCCTTTCTGCCACATCTTTCTGATCCAGGTGCTGGCGCAAAAATGGAGCTCGAAGGCAATTTCCCTAGGGTTTCAGTTGTTATTCCCGTTTTCAATAATCTTGAATACACGCATAAATGTATCAAATCCATACTTAAAAATACACGACATCCCAATTACGAAGTTATCATTGTAGACAATGGCTCCACAGATGGCACTGCTGATTATCTTAAAAGTATTCAAGACGAGCACTTTAAATTCATCTCTCATCCTGATAATCTTGGGTTTGTGGGTGGTTGTAACTCCGGTGCTGCCCATGCTTCTGGTGAATTTATTCTCTTTCTCAACAACGATACGGAGGTGAAGCCGAGCTGGATGAAGGCTGTTGTTGACCTCATGAAGGAACGCCCTGATTGCGGTGCTGTGGGCTCAAAGCTCATCTATGCTGATGGGGTTCTCCAGGAAGCCGGTGGGATCATTTTCTCAGATGGTGATGGCTGGAATGTGGGTCGCGGCATGGATCCTCGTGATCCACGCTTTAATTATGTCAGAGACGTAGATTACTGTTCCGGTGCAGCCCTGACAATTAGGACCCATCTATGGAATGAGATTGGTGGATTTGACCAACGCTATGCTCCAGCCTACTATGAGGATACGGATCTTTGTTTTGAAGTTCGTAAGCATGGATATAAAGTTTTCTATCATCCACTCAGCGAAGTGATCCATTATGAGGGCAAGACAGCTGGGACGGACATTGATTCCGGCTTTAAACGCTTCCAGGCAATTAACCGCGTAAAATTTATGGAAAAATGGAACTGGGAATTGTCCAACCAGTGTGATCACAAACCTGAAAATGTCATTCAAGCAGCGGAAAGGGGCAACAGAGCTAACATTCTCATTGCAGATCCGTTACTGCCCATGTGGGATCGTGCATCGGGGTCCTTGCGCCTGTTTCAGACCATCGAAATTCTTGCAGCGGCAAATTACCACGTTGTCTTTATCGCCCGTATCAGCAATGCCAGTGATGTCCGCTACATCAAACGTCTCATTGAGTTGGGGGTGGAGGTTTATCCGCAGGATGTGGGAGCGCTGCGAGATATCAGCGATGATCCAGCTCTCGACAAAATGAAACCCATAGATTATGAATTATTGTTCAACGAAAAGCAGTTTCAGGTTGCCATTCTATCCTTCTGGAACATTGCTGCCTATTATACGCCAATCATCCGTCGACTCTCTCCCAAAACACAGATCGTGGTGGACACAGTAGATGTTCATTTTATCCGCGAGCTCCGTGAGGCTGCACTAACGGGTGATTCAAAAGCCCTGGAAGAATCGAGAATGAGAAAATCCCTGGAAATCAAAACCTACAAAGCTGCAGACAGCTTATGGGTTGTGACTGAGGAGGACCTTCAGGAGCTAAAGAAGGTTGGGATTAAAAAGCCCATTCATATTCTGCCGAATATCCACAAAAACGTTCCATTTGTGAAACATTATGTGGATACTAAAGATTTACTTTTTGTAGGAAATTTCAATCATACGCCCAATTGTGATGCCATACTGTATTTTTGCCAGGAGATCTACCCCGCAATAAAAACAAGCATTCCTGATTTAAAGCTCTACATCGTCGGGAATAATCCCCCTGTAAACGTCTTCGAATTGGCAAGGGAGGATATCATTGTAACCGGCTTTGTGGAAGACATTTCTCCTTATCTGTTCCACGCACGGATTTCTGTCAATCCACTTCGATATGGCGGTGGTATGAAGGGCAAAATAGGCGAAGCACTTTCCTGGGGATTACCTGTCGTGACATCCACCATTGGGGCAGAGGGCATGCATCTCAAAGATGGTGTACATTGTTTGATCGCCGATGAACCAGCAGACTTTACCAATGCTGTGGTCAAAGCATATCAGAGTGAAACACTATGGCAGACATTGGCTGACAATGGTCGTCAGTTGGTCAATGACAATTGGTCACCCCTGGCAACCGCAAAAATATTAAAAAAGGTTCTGGAAGAACCCCCTGTGCTCAATTCACCACTGGTCTCCATCGTGATTCTCACCTGGAATGCTCTCAAATACACACGAGAATGCGTGGAAAGTATTAAAAAGAATACCGAATATTCTTATGAGATCATTTTTGTAGATAATGCCTCCAAGGATGGAACTCAGGCATACCTCAAGGAACTCGTTCAATCCGAGTCAAATTATACACTTATACAGAATCCAAAAAATAGGGGATTTTCTGCAGGGAATAACCAAGGTGTGGAAGCCGCTAGAGGCAAATATATTCTACTTCTTAACAACGATGTCCTGGTTGCCAGAGGTTGGCTTTCTGCAATGGTTTCAGCACTTGAGCTGGATTCCCATATCGGCATGGTCGGTCCCATCACCAACCATATCAGTGGCCGGCAAATGCTGAAAGAAGTCCCTTACAAGGAGACTGCTGGATTTGAGGAGTTTGCAGGGCAGGTTCTTAAGCAGAATCAAAAGGTGGTAAGCGCCCGCAGACGAATTGCAGGTTTTGCAATCCTCATGGAAAAAGCACTTTATTCCGAAGTCGGCGGTCTTGATGAAAGCTTTGGCTCCGGCAATTTTGAGGATGATGACCTCTGTCTCAAAGTCCGGCAAGCCGGATATGCCATAATGGTTCACGAAGGGGTATTTATTCACCACTATGGGAGTCAAACCTTTAAGGCTAATAAGATTGATTATACAGAATCTCTGAAAACCAGGAGTAAGCTGTTCGAACAGAAATGGTCTGATGTTGATTACGAAGAACTAATCGAGCTGAAAAACCCCCTGGCGGAAACCCATCCAAAACAGATGGCTTCAGGAATGCATGACCTTGAATTAGGGGATTATAATTCAGCCTTTGATCGGTTGAACACTCTTGTTTTAGAAGATCCATTGAATGTCGAGGCTCTACTGGGGCTCGCCCTGGCAGCCAAGACCACAAACAAGCTTGAACTGGCTATCGCAACTGTGACCCGAGTGCTCAATCTGGATCCACACAATGCGCCAGCATTTAATCTATCAGGAATGATATCTGCAGAAGCTGGCAATATTGATGGTGCAACTAAATTATTTAAGCTCGCCTTCGAAAATGATCCAGAATTTGTTGACGCACATCGGAATTATGCGGAAATTCTGCTCATGAGTGATCATTTCCAGGAAGGTGTTCAGGTACTTATGGATATCATATCTACACATCCAGAAGATATCCCAAGCCTGTTACGCCTCGCTGAATTGAACCTTGAGGCTGATCGAATTGAAGATGCGAGGGAGCTGGCAAAAAGAGTCCTCTCTATAGATCCAGAGCAGATTATGGCTAAAAGTATATTAATGGGTGGGGAGGAGTAGATCATGAATTTCATGGAACAAAAGGGTTTGAGAGAATTTGCCGAAGGGGATATCATTTTCAAGGAAAATGATCCCGGGGCTTCCATGTTCATTATCCAATCTGGAGAGGTTGAAGTCTCTGCCATCAAGAATAAGCAAAAAGTCGTTTATGCCCATCTCAGCAAAGGTGCCATCTTTGGTGAAATGGCTTTGATCGACGGATATCCTCGTTCAGCAACAGTGACGGTCATAAGGAATACCAAGTGTATTGAAATGAGCCGCATGTTATTTCAAAAAAATCTCGAAGGCTTGCCAAAGTGGATGGGCTCGTTTTTTCAGATTATGGCAGAGCGTCTTAGAGATGCCAATAAGCATGCGGAAACCCTGACCAGCCAGGATCATTCCCGCCAGGTCGTGCTTATGGTCAGCAATGTATTGGCCGGTCTGGAGCCAAATCTACAGGATGAAATATCGACTCCCTGGAAACCCCTGGTGCAGGATATCGCCTTACTGCTAAATCTGCCCTCTGCTCACGTGGACGGGGTTATGAACAAAATCACCCTCACACCCATGGCGAAAAGTGAAATGAGCTCTGAACACGGTCGCATGCTCATTGTAAAAGATTTTTCAAAATTCAAATTCTTTGCTGATTATTGTAAATCCAGGTTTATTGAGAAACAGGGGAACGAAGTACCCATTCATTTTCAAAAGCCAAATGAGAATGAACTCGAATTTATTTCGTTTTTATTTAAGGTGATGCGCGAGCAACGTTGGGAACCGGAAATTGAGGAACATCTGTTCGAAGAGATGTTTGTGGAACAATTCAATAAACCCCTTGATGATTATAAAGCAGAGCTTAAAAAATATCGTCAGGCAGGACTTATTTCTTCAAAACTGGATAACGAAGATGTAAAAACATTTCTTGTGGATAAAGAGAAACTTCAAACCCTGGTTGGCATGCACGAAACGCTCCAAGAATTTGAAGCCATGGATGTTAAGCTTTGACAAATGAGCAGCTTGTCCCAGAGTTAATTTTGGTCATTCAGTAATTCAGCCTGCGCATGAATATTCCTCAACAGATGAAGCTGAGTGTTTGCCTGATCGTTCGTAATGAGGAAGCCCTGCTTGAGAATTGTTTGAAAAGTGTTTCACAACTGGCTGATCAGTTGGTTGTGGTTGACACTGGTTCCACCGATAAAACGCTGGAAATTGCCAGATCCTTCAACGCTGAAATATATCACTTTAAATGGTGCGATGATTTTGCCGCCGCCAGAAATGAATCCATAAAATACGCGACAGGGGATTGGATACTCTGGATAGATGCTGATGAACGCCTCTCTGAAGCTTCTGTCCCGGCTTTCAAGAAGCTGCTGACTCCAGAATTAAAACCGGTGATCTACAAATTAAGAATTAAAAATTTGAAGGAAGACGGTCTCAACTATACCTGGTCAGATGCCCACAGACTTTTCACGAATAAGCGCGGGATAAATTTTACTGGAAAAATCCATGAGCAAATTTCACCCAGTGCCAAAAAACTCTGTGCCCTGGAGCGATCATGTACAGTGATTCTTGATCATCTCGGCTACAGCTTTACGGGACAGGCGAAAACAGATAAGCAAGCCCGGAACAGAAATATTCTGGAATCAGAAGTCTTGGCGAACCCAAATAGTGCATATAGTCATTACACACTTGCCCACAATTATAAAGTTGATGGCAAACTGATAGAGGCTGAAAAACACTATAGAATTGCTCTGCAATTAAAACAGTTTGATCCTTCAATGGAAGCGTCTTTGCTCAATAACTATGCTGATACATTATTTGACCTTGGAAGACTTGGTGAGGTTAATCCCCTCATAAATAAGTCATTGAAATTAAAAAAGCGTCAAAATGCTGCTTATTTTTTGCGTTACCGACTTGCCATGGCCTCCAAAAAAATTGATGAAGCCATCGAAGCTTTGGCAAAAGTAGAATCAGTGAATCGGCTGATTCAGTCCTCGGGGACTGAAATCTCCACAGATATCGAAATTGATCAGCCAACTATTTCCAAGAGCTTGGGAGACCTCTATGCTCAGGCTGAGAAATGGGCCGAAGCTGCTCAAAGCTATAAAGCATGCATGGAAGTGGTCAAAGACAACACAAGCGTTCTAAAAAATTATTTTAAAGTTCTGGAGCGGTTGGAAGATTGGCCGACAGCATTGGATGTTTTGGCTAAGCTCATTCAACTGGAGGGTGAGTTACCAGCCTATCTCAACGCAATTGCAAATATTTTGCTGCGGATGGGGGAATATGACGCTTCACTTCAAGTTTATTTGAGATTGGTCCAATTAAAACCGGACGATGCCAATGCGAAGCGAAAAATTGCATCAATCTATGCCAAATTAGGTCAATTAGATAAAGCCAATGAATGGCTGACTCAGTAAGCTTTATAGGATCAGCTTAGGACCATTTTTACCAAGTGATTGTGAGGAAAGCATGGATCCAAGCTCTGCTGCAGAATAGGGCTTTTGTAGATAGCCGGTAAAACCTTTCCCTTGGTAATCGCCCAAAAGTTGCCTTTCATAGGCTGTAACGGCCACCATGGGAATATTCTTAAATTGCTCTTTTAACTTGAGTTGTTCACCAAGCTCGAGGCCCGTTATACCGTTCCCAAGTGCGATATCAAGCAACATTCCAGATACATCCCTTCTATCCTTCATCAATTCGAGTGCTTCCTCACCGCTTTCAGCGGCTATTACCTCAATATTCATTTTTTGAAGCAAGTGTTTAAGCAGCAGCCTTGAGCTGTAATCATCTTCAACGACGAGTAATGTCTGTTTCTTGAGAGGTCTCCTATAAATCATCATTTATCCTTGTAAAACAAAATCTATATTAATTTGTTAATTGTTTCCATTAGTTCTAGGCGCCGGAATGGTTTGGTCATGAATTCATTGCAGCCCGCGTCAATACAACGATCCCGATCAGAAGTAAAGGCATGAGCCGTTAATGCTACTATGGGGGTCAGTTGCCATCTCGGATCGCTACGCACAAATCTTGCCAAATCAAGTCCATCCTCGTCGCCTTTCAAAGAAAGGTCCAGAAGGATCAATTGAATGTCATGATTTGCCAACTGTTCCTTAGCCTCCACCACCGATTCGGCGAAAAATAGAGTAAAGTCATTTTTTAGTGTAAATCCAGCCAGTTTTTGAGAATTTGGGTCATCTTCGACAACCAGCACATTCATCTTTTCGTTCTGAAAATGAGCCGAAGCATCCAACTCTTTATCCATGATCGGGTTTACCGGTTTAGTGTCAGCCGATTCGTTCACCTGAGTTAACGGATAACTGATAGTAAAAGTACTGCCAACTTCGTGTTCACTCTCAACTTCAATGGTGCTTTTAATCAAACTCAAATATCTGTGAGCCAACGCCAATCCAAGACCGACTCCCTGGAAATGCTTTGTATATCCAGTACTCTCTTGCGAGAATGATTTGAAAATTTGTTCCTGATACTCCATTGACATGCCAATACCAGTATCTTTTATGATCACTTTGATGCAGGAATCAGTGATCTCGATGTTCACCTTGACGTATCCTGTATTGGTGTATTTAATTGCATTGTCAATCAGGTTTGAGATCGATTGAGTCACACAATATTCATCGGAAATGATTTGCATGTTCGTGGCCGGGACGTTGACCATCAGGTTTATGTTTTTTTGTTCGGCAATTGAGCGAAATGAAGTCCCCAGATCCTTGATAATAGCCCCTAAGTTCACGCTCTCAATTTTGAGCTCAAATGTCCCTGTTTCAATTTGAGATATGTCCAGGATCTGATGCACAGTTTGCCAGAGTCGTTTTCCACTGACGTGTATAATCTCAAAATAAGCCTGGAGATTTGCGTCAAACTTACCCTTAACCTCTTCTTCAATTAACTCTGTGAATCCGAGAATAGAATTAAGGGGGGTCCTGATCTCATGACTCATATTGGCGAGGAAAAGTGTTTTGACCTGCTCGTTCCTTATCGCCCTTTCTTTGGCAGAAATAAGTTCAATCTCAGTCCGCTTCAAATTCGTAATGTCAGTGGCGTAATAATGCAGTAGGTTTTGGTTCTGCAGGAAAAATGCAGTCCACAGCAAATGGAGACCCTCAAGAGACACTTCACGAGAGGGGATTTGATTTTTTGCTGAAAGCGCTGAGCGAATATCCGATTTAAAGTCACTGGGCAAAATATTTGAGACCTGACCCATATCTAAATTCATGCGATCAAGGAGCTGTATACCTGCCGGGTTGATATAGCTGGGCACTCCATACAGATCGACCTCAACAACAGGCATTGGGTTGGCCAGAGGGAAAAATGCGAGTCTTTCGATTTCCTGTTGGGCCTGATGGCGCTCGCTGATATCGCGCATCGTTCCCTGCGCCCCAACAATTTCACCGTCTCGATAGATCGGACTGGCACTCACTTCCATTGGAATCAATTCGCCAGAGTTAATTTTCTGGGTAATGCCCAGATTTCTGACCGTCTCACCCTTGGCGATATTTTTTAACGCTTCGACGACCTTGGAAACTTGCTCCATGGGCGTCGTTACCTTGAAGTGCTTTCCGATTAACGCCTCGGGATCGCAGCCAAACTGGGTTTCCACATTTGAGCTGACATAATCGATATATCCACTACGAGTTATCTGAAAAGTGATATCAATGGATGTCTCTACCAGGCTACGAAATTTAACTTCACTTCCAAGGAGTGTGTCCATTCGAATTTTTGTTTCAAGGTAGGCTGAATAAATGTCAGGGAAATTCTTGAGCGAGGGATATAGATTTTTAAGTAATTTCGCTTTCTGTTCGCTATTTGCGATAAATACCAGAACGGCGAATAAGTGGCCTTCCTTGAATACGGGGAATCCTAACCATAAAAATGGTATAGTCTCAATGGATGATTTATCGTCACAATATGATAAATAGTCCTTCCTGCTAACCATCAGCCCGATCTTTTTCTGAATCACGGCCTTAAGGGGTGAATTGACACTTTGAAGCGTACGTGTTCTCATATTCTCGTGAGCACCATGGGAAAAAGGGAAAGAAAGTATATCCATCTGAGTATCTATAAGAACGAGAGAAACACTACTGATGGAAGTATCCCTGAGGAGCAAATCAAATGTTTTTTCAGAGAATGCGGATAGGGATGGGGTAGAATTGATTAAATCAGCAAGTTGCTGATGAATATATCCAAGATCATTAATTTTTTCATCAAATTTTGGCATCGTACCTATTCATTTCGAAATACTAACTTACTGTGAGTATCGTATGTCTGGATAGATCCTTTAGGAAAAATCTATCGCTGCAGATGAAAATGATCTTTCCTCAGAAAGTCGTTTTCTGCCAGATTTTAGGTCGGTCGTTAACCACGACTTATTCTTGTACTACCACACTTCGCTTGTAAACATAAAAATAATAATAAATCGACCCCGTGCTTGTCAATCCCAATCCAATCAGGGAGGGGATCAATGTTGTCATCAGGGTAATGACAAAAAAGATTGCATAGATCACGGTGACAATTATCAAACTCCAGGGGTAGAGCCAGGCTTTGTAAGGTCTGGGTGCATCGGGATATTTTTTCCTAAGTATAAAAATCGCTCCAAAAACCATCAAATTGAAAACAGTGCTGGTTGCTGAGAAAAAATCAATGATTGTCTCGTATGAATTTGCAGCAGAGACAGCAAAAGTTAATAGCACTGTCGCCCAGATTCCCTGACCAATAAGCGCATTATTTGGGGTTTTATGCTTTTTACTCAGCACAGCAAATTTCTTAAAAAACATACCATCCCTGGCCATGGCCTGCCAAGAGCGAGCCTTGCAGAGAATCTGGGTGCTAACATTTCCAAACGTGTTTAGCATAACGGCAAAGGAAATCAGAATTCCTCCAGTAGCGCCGAGAGCAACTTTCATTGCCTCCGTTGCAACCCAGTCTGATTCTGCAATCTTCTCGGCTGGCAACTGGAAGAGGTAGGCAGCATTTGCTCCAAGATACAAAACCATCACGCCGCTAATTCCAATAAACAGGGAGAGAGGTAGGTTTCTGCGAGGGTTTTTTATTTCCTCTGCGATATAAGTGGCACCTTCCCAACCACTAAAGGCAAAGAAGGCGTAGCGTAAAGCAGCACCAACTGCCAGGAAAGTGGATCCATCGAAAGTCTCGGGTAAAAGAGGATTTACAAAATTTGAAAAGGATCCAGTAGACCAGCTGGTAAAACTTGCCCCTATTATACCACCAATGGCTACAACCTTGATCGCACCAAAGAGATTCTGGATTTTACCACTCAACTTCACACCAAATACATTGATTGTAGTAAGCAACCAGATTGTAATCAGAGCGATTAAGTAAAGTGTGATTTGGCTAAAGGTCTGACCAAAAGCAATAGCCCACAGGGCGTTAAGGTATTCACCGAAAATTAATGCAACGGCAGCGATAGAAGCGGTTTCTGAGACAAAAAACATAGCCCAACCACGCAGAAAAGCCCAGAATGGGTGGTAGGCCATTTTTAGATAAACGTAGGGACCACCAGAACGGGGCATCATTGCTGCCAATTCTGCATAGACGACGGCACCAAAAATACTTACCAGACCTCCAAGTAACCAAACCAGACCAAACAGAGAAGTACATCCAACCAAAGCCATAATGGGTGCTGGTGTCCGGAAAATTCCCGAACCGATAATCCGACCTATAACAATTGAGGTCGCTTCAAGCAAGCCGAGATCACGCTTGTACTCTGTGGAGTCCCCAAAATCTTTAGGCAGTACAGCAACTTGAGAGGTTGGCATCCAGGTCTCCGAAAAATGGTTACTCATAATATTTGTTGGGCTTATGAATGCAAAACGTGAGTTTCCCATTCACGCATCGCCAGAACCAACATCGATCAATGCAAAAGAATTGAGATGTGTAGATACCTCGAATCCATTACTTTTGAATGCTTATTTAATGTGATTCCTTATCCGAAACAAGGAGGAATTGTTGAATGGATACAGAACAGGCAGATTTATCAGCAATGGATCGCAAACATGGACGACACAGTGTTAAGGGTGTGGGGTAATCAAACTCCAGCCTGAATAGAAATGTGCCAATATATCCTGGAATGTGTAAATTAATTCCTACCTTGGTTACCTGTGACAATTTCATAAATCCCTTATTTACAATCATCTAACCTATCAGATGAATTATGGCACACTTATTGGCATTATGGAAGCTAATGAGTGAAATTACTTTTGGACCAATTAAGGATATCGGTTTACCAATGAGCGACAAAGTTATTCTGGTCATCGAGGATGATAGCAGCATCAGAAGTGCCATAAATACTTTATTATCCCGCAAAGGCTACACTGTGGTTGAAGCCAGCCATGGCCGCGAAGGATTGAGTATTCTCCAGGATTTTGGCGTTGATTTGGTGATTACAGATATTTTTATGCCAAACATGGATGGGTTAGAAGTCATCCGATCCATTCGGAAAACCAATAAAGAATTGAAGGTTATCGCCATTTCGGGTGGGGGGCAAATGCATCTCACGGAAAGTCTTAACTGGGCAAAGGCTTTCGGTGCGGACAAAACGCTCATGAAGCCGATCAAGCATACCGAATTACTCGAAACAGTTCTGGAATTAACCAGTCCTCTGTCGGCCAAGATACCGCCGTCTGAGAGTGGATAACGAATACAACCAGTTGGTGGGTGAAATGTATCTTCCGTACACCAGGCAATCCTAGCCGCGCACCCACCAACTTTCTCCAACGCTTAATGAAGTAAATCCTACGATGAGTCACCAGACTCTAAAAAAAATAATTCTTTGAATTAATTTATTTTAACAAGACAATCTTTTTTGTTTGTCTGCTGGCATCGGTTTGAAGCGTATAAAAATAGATTCCAGCTGCCACCGGTGCACCATGATCATTGGCTGAATCCCATTGAACGGATTTATATCCTGGAGATTGCTCAGCATTTACCAAAGATCTTACCCTTCTTCCTCTCAAGTCAAACACTGATATTTGAACATGGGTAAATTCAGGTAAGTCATACCGTATAGTTGTGATTGGATTAAAGGGATTCGGATAATTTTGGTGCAAGAGCAATTCCATGGGTATTTCTGTGGCCGATGTTAGGGATGAACTTCCGTTAGACGCCCCAGGTGTAGGCTCTAAGGCAATCCATTGGGTTGTCCCATCGGGAGACCTGCCATAGGCGATATCTGGGGTTTGAGGACCAAAACTGATGGAATCTATGATGGCTAATCCATCATGCTTCACCAGGGCCAGGAATTCGCCTCCAGCGCTCAGCTTGAAAGCTGCGTGGAGAATCCCCTGGTTGACATCATCATCACACCAAACCAGCAGGTGGCCTCCAGGCTCAAGATCGGCCACTCCAAGGGGGAAGCTCCACTTGGTGAGATTATCCGGATTATCCGTTAAATACATTCCCGCAAGATTTAACGATTGGTCGGTCGGATTATATATTTCTACCCAATCCTCGTATTGACCTGCCTCATCTGCATTGGTGGCATTATTGATGGCCAGCAGTTCATTTATTGTGAGTTGAGCTAGAAATTGATCAGGAATCTCAAAGGGGTAGTCGGCGATATCATAACTGTAATGGGCACCAATATCAGCAAGGGTGCCATCTTCGTCCAGGGGCCAGCCTGGATCGCCGGCATCAATGGCTGGTGAATTTATATTCAACTCAAGATTATAAACTGATTGATCAACAAATAGGGGATTCAGGTAAAGATTGCCATTTCCGGGGATAAGATCTGTACTTGAGAGTGAATATCGGACAGAAATTGAAGAGAATTGATCCGCGTAAATTGAGGCAACCAAACTTCCTGCCATGATGGAGTTGACAACTTCGGCAGTACCGCCACCTGCTCCTTCATTTTTCTCAAAACAGAACACGCTGTTGTGGTTGTTGTAAAAGGTGTTATTTGATATGAGAGCGCTTGAATTATCCTTTATCGCAACGCCAAGTACACATCCCACAATCACATTGCGGTCGATGATAACATAGGAATCCTGACCAACAGAAATGCCTTTGTCAGAAGAATGATAGATCAGATTTGAGGTGAGTAGCACACCCTGGGTGGCTTCACCAATATCGATGCCATCAGAGTTATAACCTGCAAAATTGTAAATGCGATTATTTGAAACAATGCCGTCTGTAACGCCATCAAGATCAATTGCGTCTGTATCTGGTGCATCAGCACCATAGAACGTGCAATTGTCTATCCGGGTGACACCGCGTTTCACATTGATGAAATCGCAGATTTGGTCCGATCTGATTGTGCAATTTGAAATGCTGGATGAGCCACCTTCTATATAGATTGGGAACTCAATATCTCTAAGATCCACATGATCCAGTTGCAAATGGCTATCTTTGGCCGAAATGGCCCCGCGATGGATTAGCGGGTTAATTCCCCTTGAGGCACCTCGTATGTTCGCGTGGATTATTTTCGAAGTATCAGACTCGCTGGAAAAAGAAATGCCACCCCAACGGCTGGCCCCTGCAGCAGCGTTGGCAATAATGTTAACTGGACTGGTCAAACTGCCATTGATGATGAGCTGTCCTTCAACAATAATATTACTGCCATCATGCATCCTGATTTCAACACCCTCGCTCACTGTCAGGGTGACTCCTGGCTCCACCCTCAAATCTTCAACCACAATGTAGGGTTGGACTGCTGTTAGCAAGGTGTTCTCAGTAATGATTTGGGGGAGAATTAGTTCTTCGGACAATTGGAACATGGCGATAAAAGAAGTATCTACCTGGCACTCATATAGGAGTGAGGCTGAATTAGAAAGATTCGTCCACCCTACAAAATGATACCCCGGTGCCGGAATCGCCTGCAGCACCAGGGGAGCATCCTTAAAATACGATCCAGATTCTGCCGGATTCTTAAGTGGGACACTATTTATGAAGAAATTTCCAGCCCCTGGAGGTTCAGCAGCCACTGAAAGTTGGATTGTCCCATTCAATCCCAATTCGGAGTCAAACTGGTTGAACAGGATTCCAGGTCGACTCTGAGCAAATGACTTAATATCTTCCAGTTGGCCTTCCCAATAACTCATGGAGGATACGCTACCGGAACCGCCCCATCTATCTATATGTCGGGGCATCTCTGCAGCAATACCGGTATTTAGGCTATCAACAATGTTGCTCACTCTGGCATACCGGAAAGTACTGTTCAGATGTGCCGCTGTCCGCTGTAGAAATCGATCCCTGAAAATCTGACCCTCCATGAGATACTGAAAAAGCAGATAATCGCTTAGCAGGTTATCCAGGAGGTTGTTGTTAAGGTTAACTGGATTAAATCCACGATCTAGATCCACGATGAGCCATTGCCATTTCCCGCCCTCAGTTCTGGGTCGCCACCATTCACGGTTGTGACCCCAACTGGTATTGGCACAATACAGAGTCATTGCAACATGATCAATAAACCCATCAATATTCATCAAAGCTTCCAGCTCAGCATACAGTTCTGGTTGATTCAAATCGTTGCTCTGTATAAAAGATATCAACGAATTATAGTTGTCGAGATCACCTTCAATGACCTGTAGCCGGGTCCCTGGAGGGGTAGCCGCGTACTCCAGATGATCAATGTTTGACGGATCTGCGCCATAATTTTCGAAAAAATAACGCGTATCAAATTTCTCACGGATATTATAAATACCCCAGTAAGTACCATTAAGGAATAGGGCAGAGGGTTGATACGCCATGTATTGACATTCCATCACCCCGTTAACCAGACTTTCAGTCATGGGATCCCGGATTAGTGTCTCTTCCCAATCGTCACCACCATTTCGAAAGACAATTCTTGAAAAATCGGTAATGGTCTTAGATGGGAAAAGTTGATAATTGATCAGATCGTCGCCAAAACGGTTCCGCATATAAATTGTAAATGGCTTCTGGGGTTTGGTCCAGATATTCATCCCTCCCAGGCGGGCGCCTGCCGAAACACTGAAACCAGGCTCTTCGTCTGGGGTGAAATAATCAATGCTCACCGGAATCTCACGTTGCTTGTACTCATTTTCGTAGATGCCGATATTCGAATCCCATAGGGTAGGTGGTTCGGCGATGAGGGAAATAGTGGGTAAAAAGCTCTGTTCGTCAATAAAGTAACTTGCGACGATAATGGGACCTGGCAGCGAACCGCTTTCAAAGGATCTGGCCTTGACAACACTTGTGGTGTTGAGGGTAATGGGACCCGTATAGAGGTCGGAGCTACTCGATGGTCGATTCCCATCCAAAGTGAACCGAATTTCTGCAGAGGGTGAACTGGTTGAAAGCTGCAGCGACTGTGAACCTGAATAAAAACCGCTTTCCAGGGATGCCGACACTGGAGTGGATATTTCGAAAGAGGACGCAGCAGGCGTGGAATTGCCTGATTCCGGAGTTGGCTCACCAAAAAATGCCCAGCTATTGTCCTCGGGGCGTCTCCCAAATGAGACGTCTGTAAGCTGTTCGGTGTAGCTGATCATATCCACAAGTTCAGTATTTTGGTAATTCACGCCAAGGAGTTCCAGATCAAAACTCACATCGGAACTGGTCCCGCTCACTTGATGAATTTCAACGGCAATCAGATTTTCACCAGCTCTGAGTTCAGTGGCGTCTAGCGTGTAGTTAAAAAAGGTTGATTCATCACCGGAAGCCACTGCAGAGCTGGCCGGAGTTACATAGCCTATATCACCTTCTGGCATATTGGATCTAAGGACTTCAGTCCCGTTCAAATAGACGACGGCACCATCATCACGTTTTAAAGCGAGTGAGAGGGACTGGACGTTTTCCGGAAAATCCAGTGTAAAAGCTTTCCTGAAATAGCTGGTGGTGTATTTGTTTGATCCATCAGATCCAAAACCTATCACTGTTGTTTCGTCTCCGTCACCATAGCCTAGTTCTGCCAAACCGGAATTCCAGGAAATATCATCAAAATCTGGATCGGTCCAGGCGGATCCCTGGTCTGAACCGTCGTCCAGATATTTCCATGGTGACTCTGCAGCAACAAGGACAAGGCTTTCGCCTATATCAGCCCGTGAAAGCACAAGATCCTCGCCACTTTGACTCAGTTTGAAATTCGTATGGTAATGTTGGGTGGTATAGCTTTCCCAGGGCCAGGTATCCCGGACATAGGGACTCCCTGGAACTTCATTATATCCATCAGCCCAAATAAGTAAATAGGCATGGGTTGCAAGGGTGGCGTTAGCTGGAAATTTCCATTTTAAGGGGGCTTGCTCGTCGTCAGAGAGGAAATAATTTTCCAGATTAATGGGTACAGGTGTATTATTATATAATTCTATCCAATCATTGTAATCCCCAAAGTCATACATCTCGGGATAACTTCCGACATTTGAGGCCATGAATTCATTGATTACCAGATCTTGAGCCACGAGAGGCAGGGCTACCAGAGCATTGAGAATTAGGGATATTTTCAGGATAAGGTTTGGTCTTTTCACTCAGTTTCCCCTGTTGACACCATTTAGCGCATTAGAATCAAGAATCAGAATTAAACAGCTGATATTGTATCACTACTTAACGGGTCTACAAGGACTTTTGGCAGGGGAACCTGAGATTCATGTTGATGTGCGATTAAAATCACATCCGCGCATATTGGCCACATAATTGCTGTGTGAGGGCAATCGGAATTTGATGAATGCACTTCAGATTTACTCAAACGTATTCCCCTGGCATTTTTTGAAATGTTTATGTTATTGGAATGGGTCATTTTCTGGAAAAACGAAATAATATGCCTAAAGTAATATCAATAAAAGCCGATTTAATTAAGTGAATGAAGACCCATTTCCCTCATTGAAAGATTGATAAAGGATCCATTGCATGTTCAAAAAAAGTATTCAATACATTAATAATTCCCTGGAACGAAGAATACCGCTTGCAATCTTTCTTGTTCTCATGCTGGTTTTGGGAACTTCCTTTTTTTTGCTGATTCAACGCCAGCGCCAGATTGATTCTGAAGTGAAGCTTGAAAATGTTCATCAGACAGCAGCCCTCATCCATCGCTGCATTGATTATTCCATGCTCACCGGTGATATGGAGGGGGCTGAAGAAATTCTTTTAAGGGCTGCAGAGGACCCCATGATTCATTCCGTGAGATTATTTAATGCTGATCTTGAGGAAGTAATAAGCACCGATGAGAACAAACACAAGTATGATATACAAGATCAACTGAGAAATGTAAAAAAAACAAAAATCCCAATGGCAGATAATCGATATATGCATGATGGACGCCTGGCGTTTTTCGATCCCGTTCTGCTTTCAAACGAATGTTTGGAATGTCATGAGGGCAGTATAGGTGAGATTGTTGGTGTGCTGGAAACGGATGTAGACACTCAGGATTTAATCGCAAGGTATAAAGATAACCAGTTTCTCCTAAGCAGTGTCGCCTGGATCATCGTCCTTATCATCGGAGGTATTTTGTTTTTCCTGATTCACAGGATGGTTGTATTCCCCATAAAGCTGGTTTCTCAGTCCATTCACGAAATTGCCACAGGTGAAGGTGACTTGACCCGCCTTTTGGAGGTAAAAACCATGGACGAATTGGGTGAATTGTCTGCAGGATTTAACATATTCATTAAAAAATTACGGTCTATGATTACCGATCTTATCAAAATCGGCAAGACAATAGGTGATACCTCAAAGGCTGTGGTGAATTCCACTGAGCTTTTAGCAGCTGGTGCAGAGGAGCAGCAATCCCAGCTTTCTGAAGTCGCTACCTCCATGGAAGAAATGTCCGCAATGATTTTGGAGACCAGCAACAATGCTGTAGAGACACAATCAAGTGCCGGGGAGGCCAACCTGGCTTCCAAAGAAGGTCAAACTACTGTTGAGAATACCATTCAAGGTATCGAAGGGATTTCACGTATCGTCAATGCTGCTTCAGAGCAAATCGGAGCATTAAAAGGTCGCTCTGAAGAAATCAGCATGGTCATCCAGGTCATCGATGAAATTGCTGATCAAACAAATCTTTTGGCTCTCAACGCAAATATCGAAGCGGCCCGAGCCGGGGATGCAGGACGTGGCTTTGCCGTTGTTGCAGACGAAGTTCGAAAACTGGCCGAGCGAACAGTGAAAGCGACAGCAGATATTGGCGAAAAAATCAAACATGTTCAGACCGATGTTAATGAGGCAGTTGAGGCGATGTCGAATATTAAAATTCAATCAGGTGAGGGCCAAAAAATGGCGGGAGCAGCCGGTGCAGCTCTGAAGCAAATCAGCGAGTCAATTGACCGGGTAAATTTTGCCATATCTCAAATTACTTCTGCCGCCAATGAGCAAAGTTCAGGGGTTGAGCAGATATCGAAAAATGTGGAGCAGGTGTCAAGCGTTTCAAAACAATCTGCCACAAGTGCTCAGGAACTGGCAACGGCATCGGATCAATTAAATAGCGATGTGCAGTCTCTCGAAAGGTTGCTCGGTCAATTTAAGGTATAGATTCAACCGCTGGGCGTGATCTCAATCGAAGACAAATTCAGGATCTGTTAAGGTCAAATTCATTTACAAAAAAGCCGCCCCACTGGGAACGGCTTTTTTGTAAAGACGCAGGTTGGACAATTTACTTTAGAAGTGTCATTCGCTGAGTTTGAACGCCAAGATTGGTTTTTAATCGGTAAAAATAAATGCCCGCAGCCAGAATTTCTCCATGGGCTCCCCTGGCATCAAAACGAAAATCATGTTGACCAGGTTGTGCAAAGCCAGAATATAGGGAATTGACAAAATTTCCCTGCATATCGTACACTTTCAAATCAACCGCTTGGGCTTCATTCAGAAAAAAGCTAATGGTGGTCTCAGGGTTAAACGGGTTTGGAAAATTCGCAAGTAAGGTCATGACTGTAGGAGCGGGGTGCTCCAAGTCAAGGCTCACCGGGTTTCCAATATCCACCCAATTTGTATTATGGGTTAAGGCCAGGCTCTGGTCACCTGAGATATTGCTTGCAGTATTCCGCCAGGCATGATCACCAGGAGGCGCGTCATAGCTGCCATTCCCATTAAAATCGGCCCAATATTCGATATCATAGGTTTCATCCGCGACCAGAATATGCATAAAGGTAACATCAAAAGCTGCCTCAGAGATTGCAGCTACTTCTTCAAAAGCAATCTGCTCTCCTGTACTGCTAAGCTCAACTCTAACCTGAAAGAGCTGTCCAAGATGGGGGGCAAAATTAGTAAAATGGAGCTGCATTGAGAGGTCCGCACCGATTCCCTGCGGCACACTTGAAGCATTCCCTGGGAAAGTCACCAATGTCGATGTCCCTGGAGCTACTGACCCGATTGACCATAGCCCAAACGGATCTTCCAACTCGTGGCCATTGCTAAAACCATCACCATCTGAATCCATTGCGGCCAGAGTTGCATTCCAGGTAACATTGCCACTACCGTCTAGAAAACCGCTTTCTATAGCAGAACCAAATTCGTTCCGCGAGCCACCCCCAGCAGGATTGACATGACAATTAGCGCAGCCATTTTCGCTCCCGTTTGGGATTTGATTCACCCGGAAGTTTCGGGCTAGTGCAGATTGATTCCACAGCACGAGAAGAAGTGGCATGATGATAAAGTTTTGTATCGATTTGTTCATTTATTCCTCCATTAAATTTTAGTTCAATCAATAATAATTGATGCAATCAGCGAAAGAAGATTAAAACTATCATAAAATGATAACGATAATGGTTCTCAATTACATTGTGAGGGTTATGGCAGTGTTTATGGTAAAATTACCAGGTCTGCTGCGGTACAATTTTATACGATTGAAATCCGATCCTTCGAAAAAGAATCATGAAAGCAGGAATATATTGAAAATATTACCTGATAAGCAGCATCTTGATAGTTTGAGAGTGTTGGTCAGTACGCAAACGGCAAAAATACACCCCAGTACTTACGGGATGACCTGTCTTATCCATCCCATTCCAGATTAACTCATGTGAACCTGCTGATTCCATAGCGTTTCTCAGCATAATGACTTCGTGACCCTGTACATCAAACACTGTCACGTTCACCGATGATTGAACTGGTATTTGGAATCGAAGAGTGGTTGCAGGATTGAAGGGATTAGGATAATTCTGAAATAGTGTAAAAATATGAGCGGTCTGCTTCCCAAACTCTTCATCCAAACTCACTGGCTGAATCAGCTGGAATTTAAGGGCATCTGTCCGCAATACTACTCCTGCAGTACTGGATCCGGTATCATGGACCTCCACAACCACCGATGTTTCAGAAGGAAGATAATGGCGCCCCAGGTTTACCCAATCACCGCTCCCATTATTTTGATCCTGAAAGACTGAATCTACAGCTATTCCAGCAATTTTTAATATGTAGAGCGCATCATTGGTGGCATTAACCGTCGTTGGCACCATTTCGAAAATATCATAAATTGCTGAAACCTCGGGATTTAACGTAAATGTTGCCCAAGCCCCCGCATTTAACCATGCATACCGACTGGATGCGCCAAATGCTTGAGCAACACTGGTGAACCATGACCCAGATTCGCTGTAGCCAGCCACATCCTCGTTATCAACCACATAAAACGGATATTGAACAATAGCTGTCACCACTATTTGCAGCTCAGGGTGCATGCTATCATTACTCTGAATGACTAGGGTATCGTTGAGCAAACCCATCTGATCTGGCTGAAGGTTCAGCGCCAGGTCAAATTTATCCCTACCCGGGATTGTAAATGGCACTTGGGTTGACGCGTTTACATGCCCAGAAACACTTTGGATACCCTGAATGGTTAAGGCTTCAAGTCCACGATTATTGATTTGAATATTCCGCGTAACTGGCTGTCCCAGACTGACTTCTGCAAAGTCTATAACCTGACTTGAAAGGCGCAGATCTCGATCCCTAACCATGGCTGAAAATTTGATGACGTCAACTGCGAGTTCAGCGGAACTTATAGACTCAGGGAGTCTGGAAAAAAGTTCAATTATTTGAGATTGGCCCGGTTGAAGCTCGGGGGTGGCCAGATAAATCCATTCATTTGCAGGTAAAGGGCTTGTGAAACTCAAGGTGTCAGTATTTGTTCCTGAGTGAATGACAATATCAATTGGGGATGGGGTTGCGCTCACTTCTGGTACCTGCATAGAGACATGATAGTAGCCCGGTTCAAGGATATTTGGAGACCAGGCAACATGGATTGGATTGTCTGCATCTACTTGTGCAATGCGAGAGTCAACTCCCCAGGCAGTCGCGGGGTTACTACTCCAATTCCCGGCGAGTTCATGATATTCAGGGTCCGTATTGTCAACATAAATATCATCTGGGATGAATGGGAATATCACTGTGGTATGATTGCCTGATGTGTCCGTGGCTGCGAAGCCGATTTTAGCCAATTCTGATGAAAAAGGAATAATATCAGTCAGCCAGGTGTTGTCACCTGTTTGAGTGCAATGGATGACCCGAAAACTCTCATCTTTGAATTTGGCTGCAACAAAAGGTTGAGGCTGAAACAAGACTTCATTGGATGCGATGCTATAGCGCAGGTTATCACCGGATCCTTGAACCATAATACTGAGCTCGGGTTGTGTCTCATCCAGGGTTCCGCGCCACCGTTGCATGGCTTCAATGGCAGTACAATAGCGAAAGTCCACATCCGGGTAAAGATCAGCTGCTTCATGCGCCAGCTGATCCATAAGCGCCATATTATCTGGAAAATCTGTCTCTGGCAGATGAGCCCAGAAACAGGCGACCTGATCAATACCTTCACTGGCATGCGCGAAGACGGTGTCCATTAATCCCTGTGAAGCGACTTTCTGGAAGGAAGCAGAGCGCACATTCCATCCCGGACCGTCTCCAGGCAGTTGATAATTATCAAGGGAGGGTCTAAAAGGAACAAACGATTGTGGTGCCTCGGACCAATCAAAATTGTTGTCTGTAGGCTCTTCATTATCGATGCGATGGGCAGGCCAGTCGTTATGCATACTATAGGGGAGGATATCATTGAGCACATGTTGCCACTCATTATCCATGAAGTGCCAGCCACTTCTAAAAGATACTGGGAAAACATCCTCTTCCAGCAGGAATTGGGCAAGTGTAACATCAAAGTCAGCGCGAGATTCACCAAAAGTTTGAGCCTGATTCCAGAAATACACACCATCCTGATCATAGTCAGACCAGAAAAAAGTGTGATAATGAAGCGACAATTCATCGCCATTGATCAATACGTTTTCACCATGATACTGCTGCATCAGATAGAGGGTCATGATATTGGGCACGGGAACATTCGTGTTGGTGGCATGGCGAAAGATATTCCCTGCCATCATCCACCAGGTCATTTTCATTGCCTGGCCGTATGAATCGGTGAATTGAGCTCGAAACGCAGGGTCCATAACTTCATAGGCATTCAGCAGGGGATTTGTATAAAGGTCTAGATTATAGGTAGACTGGTACCGATTCACAGACATTCCATCCCAAATTGCTGTATCTGAACCGAAGACAAGATAAACGGTCCCGGTGGAGCACACACTCACAGGTATTGCACCAAAAAGTATAAGAAAAAGTAGAGTCCATTTGAGCTTCATTTTATACCCCCTCGAAGGTGGACTAGTTTAGTCTATGATTGAGGACATTGAAACCGTGAACTTCTGAATTCAACCATTTATTGATTTCGAGCGCTCCACTCAGGCAACTCTGAAGCGCCACGCTGTGAAAGACTATAGATTCCCTTACCATGACGATCAAACCAGCCATAGACGTTGTCGTAGAGGATGTTACGCGTTTTTGGTTCAATGAGCAGTCTTGCAATCACAGCAGCTTTGCTTTCACCATTGAGTTGGAGATATTCTGCTATGGCAATGGCTTTTTGACGATATGCCGTCATTACGTTCTGCTGCGTGGTGCTCCCACCGAGATTAGGGTCACCAACAAGTTGGCTGAAATCTCGCAACAGCCGCTGAGTTTTCTTTTTCACCTGTCTCGGTTTGTATTCACTTGGATCACAGAGAACGTCAATGCTGCCAATTCTAGAGATTGGATCAATAACAATGAGACCCAGACCGAGCATGCGCATGAGTTTTATCACCCTTTTCCGGTGTTTTTTGAATACGGGAATCCCTTTAGGAACGCCGATATAAACACTATTAGTGAGCGTAAGCCGATCCACAGCCTGGAGCAAAATGGTGAGATTGAGGGATAATTTGAGTTCCACGATAACAAGGGACTCATCCCTAATAGCGATAACATCGCAGTGTTGAACTTCACTTTTTACTTCGTAGCCCAGCCTGTGTAGATAATCTTTCAGAGGCGGGTAAAGATCAACTTCTTTCATATCAGTCCCATTATTTGCTTTATGGATTCCCTCAATCTGAAAATAAGGTTGGCAGTGGACAGTGGTTAATATTTCTTATGAAGTTCACGGCAATAAACAATCAACCTCCGTCCGATCCAAAACCGATATGGCTAAAATCATTAAGTAAATCCTGCAAGTGTCTAACTATCAATGATATAAGAGTTATCCCTATGCAATAAGCTTCACAAATCATTAGGAAAAAGTTTATCTTTTGATTAATTAGATACTATAATTATCACGTATATAAAATTTAGCCGATGCTGGCAGGCATTAAGGGAGTTGGATCATGCTTAAAATGGTTATAGGACACAGTGAGGACATCGATTCGCATGATGCCATTGCTGAAATTATTAAACACTGTCTTGAACAACTGGATGGGCTACCAACTAAAGCGGGTATTCTGTATGCGGCCATTGATCATGACTTTCAAGTTCTCGTCGACTCAGTGAATGTGGCTTTTCCAGGTTTGGCCCTGATTGGCTGCACTACTGATGGGGAGCTTTCCAGTGTGGGCGGATTTACTGAAGATGGGGTTGTGCTTACCCTTTTTGCATCAGACAGCATTGAATTTTACTCAGGGGTTGCACGGGGAATATCAGAGAACCCGGGAGTCAATATCCAGGACGCTCTCAAAACAAGTCTTGTTGGGATTGAATATCCCAAGTTGTGCTTTGTTACCAGTTCCAGCCTCACCACGAGCTCAGACGGAGTTGTGACGGAAATGCGGCACGCTCTCGGTGTGGATTGCCCTATCATTGGAGGGAATGCCGGGGATCAATGGCGTTTTGAGAAAACATTTCAATTCTTTAATAATGAAGTCCTGTCTGATGCCATTCCATATCTGCTTGTTTCAGGTCCCCTGTTTTACTCTCATTCTGTGAGCAGTGGGTGGCAACCTATTGGGAAACCGGCCAAAGCTACATCGGTAGGGCCTGGAAGCATCAAACGCATTGGTGATGAGACCGCAGCAGCCTTCTACGAGCGTTATCTGGGGCAAAATCTGGATACGCTCGGTGAGTATCCCCTGGCCGTTTTTGACGACGAAGCATTCAAATCATTTTATCTGAGATCACCCATTCTGGGCGAAAACACAGATGGGAGCTTAACCATGGTTGGCGATATTCCAGCAGACGCCTGGGTGCAAATAACTCATGCCACCCGGGATAGGGTGATTGAATCAGCCAGTGAATCCGTATCTCAAGCGCTGGCATCATACCCAGGTTCCAGTCCTTCAGGCATCCTGTGCATCTCCTGTGCAGGCAGGAAGATGCTTCTGGGCACCAGGACGCAAGAGGAGGTCCAGTTACTTCGCGATGCCATCCCAGGTATCCCTGTCGGTGGTTTTTATGCCTATGGCGAAATTGCTCCGCTTGAACGTGGGGGTGCAACCAGACTTCATAATGAAACATTCATCAGTCTCGTTATTGGTGATGTTTGAGCGAATCCCCTCCAGATATTGCCAAGCTTGAAAAGGAAATTCGCTTTTTAAGCAAGAAGCTGGCTCGTTCTGAAGCAAATCGGATTGCGCTTGAAACCATGTGGGATCGAAACTCTTCTCTCTTTATCACCCTAAATAAAGAAATCGAAGCTCAAGAAGCTCTCGTTCGCAGCAAGAATGATGAATTGGAAGTCCTGGCTAAAAAACTGGCAAAATATCTTTCTCCGCAAGTCTATTCCTCAATATTTACAGGGGCGCGGGATGTTCGACTTGAAACCAATCGCAAAAAATTGACCATTTTCTTTTCAGATATTGTAGGATTCACCAGTCAAACTGATGAAATGGAACCTGAGGATCTGACATACTTGCTTAACACCTATCTGGACAAAATGGCTCAAATCGTCCTCAAATACGGTGGCACGCTTGACAAATTCATTGGGGATGCGATTCTGGTCTTTTTTGGAGATCCAGAAACCAAAGGCATTGGTGAAGATGCAAGATCCTGCGTTCAAATGGCCATTGATATGCAGGCAGCTATTGGCGATCTTGAAAAGATCTGGGCTCCGAAGGGAATCGCGCAAAATTTTCAAGTCCGCATGGGGATCACCACTGGCTATTGCACGGTGGGGAATTTTGGAAGTGAAGAGCGAATGGATTATACCATTATTGGTAATCGGGTGAATCTGGCAAGTCGCTTGGAGTCGAACGCTACCCCTGGGAGTATCCAAATTTCTCATGACACCTGGAATCTGGTTAGAGAGGATATCCCCTGCATAAAGAAAGATTCCATTCAGGTCAAAGGCTTTGATAGGGTCGTAGAAGTATATGAGGTTCAGTTGGAAGGGAAGGCTGACAATACTCCAGATAAATTAAATGAATCGCTGTGTGGCTTCTCCCTGAATATCAATATGAAAGATTTGATTCCAGATGATCGTCCTACAGTCATCGCCAAACTCAATGAAGCCATCGAAAGGTTGAATACCTTAGCAGATTCCTGAAAATATCAATTTGTACAGACCTTCCTACAACGCAAAAATACTTTGGAAATAACTTCCAACTATCTGTGTGTCAATAGATAACGGGTATTACGTAACGAGAATTATAGCCAGTACCAGGCCAGCTCATGGGTGAGGAAAGAGTGGATCCGATTCAGCATTGGTTTTGTTTCAAGATCCGCTCTCAAAATGCGGTTTGAACAGATCGGGCTTAAATAGTGCCGGGTTAACAAATCAATGCTATCCCTGAATCCAGGTTCGTCGATAAGAACCACGGATTCAGTATTATGAACCGCGCTTTGGGCATCCAGGTTAAAGGAACCAACGATCACAGGTCCATTTGTTCCGAATGAGGCAAGTTTCTGATGCATGGTTTCTTCGCCATCGTCCGGTCTGGGTATCCACTCATAAAGCTGGAAATTAGCTGTAGCCTCCATTATTTCAAGTGCGGCGAAATTTGCCGCTACGGATAAAATAGGATGATTGTTTGATTCCAGGGAATTCGTCAAAACAATCACTTCACCACCGAGTTGTGCGTGTTCAATGATTGACTCTCGGATTCGTTTCGAGGGTGCAAAGTATGCCGTAGCAATAAAAATGGGTTCTTGTGCAGGGGTACTCCGCATGAGGATTTGATACAGGTCTTCAACATGGCGGTTACGCTCAGCGAGGGGATGTTGCACTACAAACCTGACTGAGGCATTCTCCGGTCTTGTGTGAGTTATATTGTTAATCTCACCTGACATTTCCATAAGATTGGGAGGGAGTTCGCGTCCAGTTTGCATATTCATATCTTTCAGGAATTCCTCGTAGATATCAGCTGCGGCTGGTCCCGCTATTTCCACATCTACATCATGCCAGCCAACCTTGCCACTTAATGTGTCTCTCCGACTGGCTCTGCCTCCCAATGCGTATTCGCTGGCGATATTCATACCACCGACGATGGCGCGGATTTCACCACTTTCGTGGCCGGTAATAAAGAACTTTTCATGGTCGCAATAATCGTACAGAATAAGTGATTCTCCAGAACGCTTCAGTGCAGCAACTGGGTTTTGGAACAATCTCTCAATATTTTCAGCCCACTCAGCCAATTCATAGGGGCGACTTGGGGAGTTGGTTGGAATGATAACCACACCAGCCTCACGCATTTCATGAATGATACGCTTTTCGCCAAAGGGAAGTTCGGTATTGGCCTGGGTAAGCATGTCAGCGACAACTGCAGGGGATTCGATTGAGCCCTTAACATCGTATTGCAGAACCACAGGAATGCCCGCCATGGCCCTCTCAGATAACGCTGCTGCCATCTGACGACCCGCTTCATCATCTGTGAATAAGAAGGTTTTTACGAAGATAAAGTTTGCAGACGCCATATTTTCATATCGCCGGGCAAAGCTGGCTCCACCATTTACAAGCAAGCGAACGTGATTGCCAGCCCTCAGAGAAGAACTGGTATTTTCAGCTATCAGATTTTGCAAGCTGCTATCCTGGTACCATAAATGTGTATCGGTTCCCAGGGTCGCATTTGTTTCTGGTGGTGAAATGAATGCACAAGATGTCAGTAGCATCAAAACCAAAGGACTAAGAAGTATAGATTTCACCGATTTTACGCTTCCCATTTATTGCTCACACTTAAAATAAAGCAATTAAAAACATATCTGGAATCGCCATCAATCAGGAGACTGTTGCGAATGGGCCACTTTGAGGACTGTTAATACTGACCATATTGGATTAATAATTTCTACAGTATCCCTATTTAAGCAGCATGAGTTTCCTGGAAAAACTGCCGCCCTCATAATCCATACGAAGTAAATATAGACCAGACGCTACCACGCGTCCCTGATCATTCAGACCATTCCAATTTGTGGAATAGTTTTGACCGGCTACCATGGAATGATCATTTATCAGAGTCTTTATCTCCCTGCCAAGCATATCATAAATCTGCAGGCTCACTTTGCCACTGCTACCAACCGTAAAGGGAATCGTGGTACTGGCGTTAAATGGATTTGGATAATTGGGGAGCAGACTGAATTCCAGAGGCAGCTCAGCCACATCGGAAAGTGAGCTTGTGGAAACGATGGCAAAGTTATCAATGGCCCAACCCCAACCAGTTACCGCCCCATCAGCGAACAGGCGAAAGCGCAGACTCACAGTATCATCGGGTGCATAGGTCTCGAACAAATTAATGCTGTGGGATCTCAGCATCTGTTGAGTCGGGTCAATTTCTGCCTCATATTGTTGCGTCCAATTATTGTCGTATCTGCAATCATAGGGTACGATTAAAACATCCCAGTTAATGCCATCCAGCGAACCTTCAACAGTGACAAAATCCCACATTTCATCTTGGGGATAAGCCGAACCCGGCTCGCCAGGTTCAACCAAGGCCACATCAGTGTAGATCAGAATTGAGCTGTGGTCGATGATGACAGGAGGTCCAACGTAGCTGAAATAGTCCAAGCCAGATGAGTAGGGATGATAAGTCTGGAGTAAGTTGGAGTCAAAGCCAGGCGCCGGTCCAACAATTAATTCACCAACCATATTGACCACAGTACTGTCAAAAGTTTCTACATATCTGGTCACTGGGGCTATAAGGGACATAGAATGAAGATCGCTGAGATATGCGACACCTCCAGTGTAACCAACAATATGAACCTCTACGACTTCTCCATAAAAGCCAGTATAGCTCGTGGTAAATGCGGTGTAAGCAGTGCTTGAGCCTATGTGATCTGTAATCACATCATTGATAATCACTTCAATTGAATCGTGGTCACTCCGGGTACTGAAACGAATGGACAGGGTCGGTGAATTAGGTGGTGGTGGAAGCAATTTGGAGAGGAGTGGGGGAATTGTCGGAACTTCCAACAGCGGTAATTCATCGAGATGGACGCTCCAAATGCCTCTCCCATGTGTTGCAGCGACAATTTCCTGACCCACAATTTTTAATTTTCGAATGGAGACTGCCGGGATACCGTTAGAGGCATATTCCCAGGTTATTCCAGCATCGAGAGACTCGAACAGACCAATATCCGTTCCGATCCAGAATCTTGAACTATCAAAGGGCATGACGATTAAATCGTAAACGGGGATATTCGGTAAGTTGCTGGTCAGATCTATCCAGGTCAGACCTAAATCGTCTGTCCTAAAAATTTTTGGAAAACCACTGACGCCAAACGTAACAAAAGCGGTGCTATCCAGGACAGGGTCAGTCCCGATACCCAAAACGCTTGAATTTGGAGAGTCAGGTGGCCTTGTTACAACATTAAATTGATGGCCATTATCTGTGGAAACATTTATTCCTGAACTCAGCGATGTGGCCCAGACAATATCAGAGTTTGCTGAGGAGAATTCGATCTTCTTCTGTGAACTGGTGAAATCACCGCTAACCGCTTCCCAGGAATCCCCACCATTTGATGTGCGGAAAAGCAAATCTCCGTTACCGACAACCAGTAGCACATCGGGATTTTGTGGAGCCATTGCCAGACTTGTGTAGAATATGCCACTCTCTGGCAATCCATTGCCAAGTGATTGAAAATTCTGCCCACCATCAAAACTTTTAAAAAGTCGTGAATAATAAAGCGAACCATAGACGATATTCCCATCAACCTTATTCCAGGCACACTCAAAGCCGTCACCACCGATAACTTCATCCCAACCATCATTTGACCCAGAATTTTGAGGCGAAAGGTTTGTGCCATTATCTTGGGTCCCGCCAATGAAACTGTTGAAGACAGGGTGCTTATCGGCATCATAAAACTGGGTGACGTTGTAGCCATTAATGCGGTCATCCCAGGTATTGCCATTGTCTGACGAATAAAACACACCACCATCGTTTGTTGCCACAAGGGCGTAAGAACCGCCACCTTGGGGAATCGTGACCAGCATGTGCTGATCGGCATGAACATAGGGGTAGTTGGTACCAGGGTACCAATTGCTTATCCGATTTGCTGACATGGCGTTTGCGCTGGCCGTTACCCGATAAAGATTAAGACCACCAACAACGAGTTCATTTTCATCACGGGGTGAAACGACAATAGTGTTATCGTACCAACCCTGTGTACCCAACCAGTTTGGGGAATTTCCAAGATTTGCCCAACTGGCACCTGCATCGCCGGATCGGAATAATCCAAACAGACCACTACTGCTATTTGTCAATGCACCATAAACCATTGATGTGTCCGAAGGTGCCATGGCCATCTCGATTCGCCCAAAACCCGAGGGGAAATTGCTGCTGGAAAACCAGCTTTGACCACCGTCTTCAGATTTGATGATCCCGGTTCCATTAACGGCAGCGAATTGGGTTTGAAAATTCTGTGGATTGGCAATAATCTGCTGTACTCTTGATCCGGAATCGTACACTTCAGTCCATGTCTCGCCAGCGTCATCGGAACGTTGAATGCCGGAATTACAGGCCACAACAATCAGATCTGGATTAATGGGCGACACGATGATGCGATTTACATATTTAAATGCGCTGATGTCAACGGTACTGAGTATCTGTTGCCAGGATTCACCTGCATTCAGGGATTTGAACAGACCGTCACCGATGATAGCATCACCGTTATAGAAGCCTTCTCCGGTGCCCGCGTAAACAAAATCCGGCAGGCTATCACAGCGTGCCAGTGCAGTTATTGATAAAATGGGTAAATCGTCTGAAACTGAGCGCCAATTGAGACCGGCATTTTCTGTTTTCCAGATACCACCACCAACAGCCCCTGCCAGCCACACTGAATTGGAGTCTGGATGAACCAGAAGCGCCCGGGTCCGACCGCCAACATTTCCGGGACCCCGTTCGACCCAGGGTAGCAGCTCTCTTGAATGGTTAGGTAAAGTTGCTTGAGCATCCCGCAAAGCCCTGAATCGATAAGACCCAGTATAGGAATAGGGTTGTCCCACTTCAGAACGATCCGCCACTTCCATTGCCATAGCCTGGTCCGGGTTATCGTATTTATTTGGCCCCGGTTCGCCTTGGGCTCGTCTGGCAACCTTTTGGTCAAAATGATAGGCCATTTGTCCAGCAGCAGTACTGAGATCGTAACGCAATTTGGGATTGACGCTGTCTCGATTTCGCTGGGAATTGAGGTTGATTATGAAAAAAGCCAGAACGGCAATTGTAGTGGCTGATAATAATAAATGGCGTTTCATTCGGGATGACTCCAATTTGTAAATTTTATATTTAGTGGCATGGGGAGGAATATAGAGTCTTCATCTCAATACCGAGAATCAAATTGGGTGTTTGCTTGGGCTAGCCCATAACGCTTCCATAACGCCGACTTAAGCCTGCGATTCAAAATGTCTTTTAAAGGGCTACAAGGCCTTTGTCACAACGGCATTCGATTTCCAAAAGGAAATCCAGGAGTATCACAGAATCTTTTTAATCAGAAATTTCCCTCTTTTTCTTGAGTTCGATAACCGATAAAGTACGCTGTAATTGTGTATCCTCCCGCTTTGAGCAATTGCTAGTCCCCAGGCACAGATCAGGCAGATAATAACCTGGATAGGTTTATTAATTTTCCCAGCACATCTTTTTTGGCTCCAAGACCAGGGTTTGCTGATCCGTTAAATTCGCCGTCGCAGTGCCGTCACTAACTCGTTAGCTTCATCACTTCCAACGCGAAACTTACGTTTGTTTTTTAATTCCAGTTCAACGGCGTCAAATCCTGAGACGTTGAACATCCAGCCGTGAGGGATAAAGCGGATTCCCCAGCCGTAAAACCAGGGATTTCGCACAATGCGAGCATCTATGATGTCTTCCAAGGGGATGGATTTGCGAATCAACCCAGATCCGAACCATACAGTGAGTCGATCTGAAGTGATCTCAACGGTGAGTGACCTGAAGAGGTAGAGACAAATCAAGAGGACCAGCAGCAACACGCTTACTCCTAGCATAGCAGACTCCGCAGGCATGAGCAGCAACATGGCTATGGAGATGAGCGCAGCAAAGGATAGTACATAGGGTAATAATATCCCTCGCTGACTGTGTTTGTAATTCGTCAAAGTTTTCTCCTGAATCTGATTGAGGTTTATATGATCAGTTTTTAAAATCTATTATCGGATTGAATATCAACTTATTAATATGGCTCAAGCCATCATACTTTTGCTGGGTTGAGATTTTCATGAATTCAGCAAAATATAATTCATGGTCTCTAAGAAAATATTGGCTTCTGCACCTTGTTTCCACTCAATCCACACGAAAATATTCAGGCAATTAAGGAGTATTTTTAGTGAAATCAGTGCCATTAAAGGCCATGATTCCGATAATCACAGCTGCGAAGGCCAGAATTACTGCTGTGTAAAATCCGATTTTAAAGAATGTAATGATTGCCATGAAGCTGAGCACTCCAGCACGGACTCTATTTCCGGTACGACCACCGGTAGCCCGGCGACAGCGGATTGCCGAGTAGGTGAAGAGTCCTGCAACCCCTAAGCAGAATAGGATTCCAATCCAGTTAAATCCCCCAGTATTGGTCGTAGGGAGGAGCAGGAAAATGATCCAGAGAATGAGACCGGATAGAAAGGTACTTGCAGGAACAAATAATTTGTGTTTTAACATTGATTAACCCCCAAGCTTGATTTGTTATCGAGTAAAAACTGCGCTGCAAAAAGCATTCCGAGTGAGGATTTAAGCGTGTTCGCCGCCAGAATTATCTCCTGCGTCCCAGTATCCTTAAGATTCTGAGGAATAGATTGATAATATCCATATATAAAGCTGCTGCGCTGTCTACGGCATTATCCAGAGTTTTTGGGATCTGGTTGGCTCTGCCCCAATCATAGCCGATATAGCCACAGAAAATGGCCGCCACAGCCCAATCAATCCAGTTATGATGAATCCCCAAAACGAATAATTGAAACATTTCCACGATTAATACCGCTATCAGGGCAGCCGTGAGTGCGCCACTGATCTTTTTAAAAAAATCAGGATATAGTGATCCCATTAGCATCATGAGCAGGGTGACACCCCCGGTGATCTGTATGGCTTCCAGGACAATTTCTGTACTGTATTGGGAGACGACCATATTGACAATAAGGCCAAAGGGTACAACGACAAAATTATAACCGATAAAACTGGTCAGCGGATCATCTGATTTGGTAAAGAGATGTATTCCATAGAAGGCTGAACCAAAATAGAGAGCCAGGAATACAAACTTGTTAATATTTATTAGCAAAGCTGGATCGATACTGATTACCAGAACCCAGTTAACCAGAAACCCCCATAGTAAATCAGCTCCGATGGTCAGATTATATTTTGCATCACTAATGATTGCATCAGTGGTTTCTCGTCTCTCGAATACATTTTCCTCAATCATCACGTAGTGATCCCTTTCGAATTATAGCACGGTTACATTGGCTAGGGAAAATAGCCTAACCGGGCTAGCAATCCGGTTCTTTACAATAATCCTACTCATTTTAAGCTTTTTCACATTTTTCAATTCTGGACACCTGGATTCGTTTTTTCCGTTAATGTCTATAGACATTGTAGACACGCACCTAAGGTTATTTGTGTAGTATCTGTCTGTGTAACTGTGACTGCTTCATCATAGTGAATGTTCGACGGTCCAACACAGCAAATATCAGCGATTACATTGTATTCTCCAGGATCAAGTGAAAACTCGCATACTCCATTGGAATCGGTCGTTTCTGTTAGATTTCCAGGGCTGACATGGATTTCCACATCTGGAACGGGGGTACCCAATATATCATTATCGGTCACCTTCACCCTCAAATACCCTGTTTCGATATCACCAACGGGTTTATCGCAGGCTTCAAAACAAACCACAATCCCGAAAGTTGAAATAAGCAGAAGCAGAAGGGACCTGAGCATATTTTTATTTTTCATTCATTCATCCCCATTTCCGAAGCTTGCCAAACCCAGGCAGAGTGAGGCCACACTCCTTACTTTATTAATTCAAAATAAGGTAAATCGCCCAGACCAATGGGTATATCAACAGTTTTTGGCCCAACGATTATTTGTCCATTAAAACTTTTCCACCGCCCTTTGGGGATTACCACCTTTCTCAAAGCAGCACCTTTAATCAGAACAGGGGCCACAAGTAACTGGTCACCTAATAAAAACTGGTCAACAATCAAGGCATAGCCCTGATCAGGATAATTAAATTCCATGGGTTTCATGATTGGTTCCCCTGTTTTGGCGGCTTTGAGAGCTAGTTCAAGGATATAATCCCTATATTTTTCCCGAATCTCTACCGACTTTTTGACGGCTAAAAAATGCCGTTCATCCAAAACCCGCCAGGGCGCTACCGAGAATTGCATCATGGGCATGAGTGCATGACATTGGGCCGAGCGGACGATCAGTTCCTGGTCCAGAATCGCATCATCCAAAAATGCCGTAAACTCGCCGCCACCAATCATATCTGGACATGAAAAGTAATAACCCATAAGTCCAGCAGTTAACATATTGGGCACCAGTAATTGTAAGGCGTCAAAACTATGACCCTTATCCCGTAGGCGCTCTGCCAGGGGCTGACCGCCCATTTTCCACATTGCCCGATATTCATTGAGCGGATAGGATAGGCCGATCCTGCCAAATAATTCAGAATGTTCTTCTGGCGTGGCGTTTTGTTTAAAAGAATTTACATTTTGGTAATATTCAAAATCCCCGGCATCAAGCTTGAAGCCATCAACGCCATATTCATTTATCAATTTGTCCAGCTGTGATTTAAACCAATCGAATGCATCCGGGTTTGTCAGATCCAGCAGGGCACTGGCGCCGTTCCACCAGCGGACAATAGCTGGCTCACCAGTCTTGTCGGTAACAAGGTATTTCTTGCTCATCAGATCCCTGTAAACATCGCAATCGGGACTTACAAAGGGGCAGACCCAGACCATTACTTTGAATCCCATGGCGTGAAGTTCATCGATCATTTGCTTTGGATCAGGGAAACGTCCCTGGTGGAAATTCCATTTGCCGTAATCTTCCTGCCAATTGTCATCAATCATGAGCACACCTGGAGGAAGGCCATTAGCGATGATACCCTTTGCATAGCCCAGGACATCCTTCTGGTTTTGATCATAAATCAGCTCAATCCAGGTATTGTACTGGGGACGGGTAAACAAGAGCGGATCGGGCATTTTACCGGAAGGAGGGAAGTATGTGCGGCTGGCATACTCATAGGCTTTGCGCAGGGTGCCTGCTCCTTTATAATATTGAACCTGACCTTTTATCTGTAAATTTCCAGGCGAATAATCCAGCTGATAGGGCTGATCTGACCAGATCACTTCACCCTTACTGGATAGCAT
>JABMOT010000129.1 GCA_013202385.1 Fidelibacterota bacterium | reverse complement strand
GCTGTGCTGCATGAGACTTTTTGAGGAACCCCTAATTAGCATAGGATACAAATATGGAAGGTTCTAGTTTTAACACATGTTTGGTTTGAGCTACAGGTCTCAGCTACAGCTATTTGCCCGCCCTTTCAAGCAAGGGGTCACGGCTATTTGTATTTTTTTAATTCCATTAGTTTCTCTTAAGGCGACGAACGCCATCACCCACATTAAATCCCTGAGTGTTGATGACGGTCTTTCTTCCCACAATATTAGTTGTGTAACCCAGGATGAATATGGCTACCTGTGGGTAGGGACAGATGATGGTCTAAACCGTTATACGGGTACAAAATTCCAAGTCTTTCGCAATGATCCCGGCGACACCTTAACCCTCTCAGACACCCGGGTTACAACTCTATTTGCTTCCACCTTCAAGGGTGTTCCGGAGTTATGGGTCGGAACTCGAAACGGCTTGAACCGACTCGACCTCAAAACGGGTCTGTTTACCGCCTATTTCCACGACCCTGGAAAAGTTGGCTCTCTGAGCCATCCTACAGTGACTTCCATCACTGCTGATGGCGATGGCACAATATGGGTGGGAACCGAAAATGGCTTGAATATGTTGAGCATTGCAGAGCGAGAATCGGGGAAGTTTTTAAAGTTTTTTTATGCCCGCCCGGGGGAAGTGCCAGGTCCTCATAATTTTATCAGGAAGATTATAACTGGGCTTACATCGGGGAATGAAAATCAAATATGGGTAGGGACTCGAGGCGGACTGACCAGCGTTAAATATTCTCAAAACATGCGATCTTTGATTTCTGATTATGATTTTTCTGGTGAAGGGTGGAATGCAAGTGAGAATGATATTCGAGCACTGTTTCTGCAACGGCAAAAAAATAATACTTATCTGTATGTTGGAAATGAAGCAGGAGAATTGCTCAAGCTCAATATTTATGATCCAAATAACGTGTATCAAAAAATCTGGTCCTTTGACAATTTTATTCGAGATATCCATATTGATGATTACAAGCGGATTTGGGTGGCCACTTATGGAGGAGGACTGGTCAGATTTATTGAAAATGAGACCGCTGAAACTGAAATGACGACCTTCCTGGGGCAACCTGATATACGCAATAGTCTGAGCAATTCTCATATTTCTGATCTCTTCGTGGATATGACCGGTGTCATTTGGGCGGCCACCGATAATGGTTTAAATGCCATTATGGAACCCATGCATGGTTTTTCTGTTTTATCTCATCTACCTGGTGATGACAACTCGCTGGTGGGTTCTGGGATACGATCTGTCTATGAAGATGCTTATGGAATTTTGTGGGTAGGCACTGTGGCAAATGGCCTCACGCGGGTAAATAGAACAACACAAAACTATCAGCATTTTGTTCATAATCCCAAAGACCCCACATCTCTAAGGGTAAATTCGATTACATCCATTTTGGAAGACAAATTGGGCACTCTCTGGGTGGGAACCTGGGAAGGTGGTCTCTCACAATTGAATGGGGATGGCAAAACATTCACACATTTTCTCCAAGATCCAGCCAAGCCGAAAAGCCTTCCCAGTAACGTGATCCAGGGAATCCTGGAGGATCGTGAGGGCAGATTATGGCTCAATACGGGGAATGGATTGAGTCGCTATGATAGACAATCGAATAGCTTTGTCACCTATCAATATGACCCACTGGACACTAATAGTGTCTCATCTGGGGAGCTTCAGTCCAAAGCAATGTATTTGGACCGCTATAATCGGTTGTGGCTTGGCAGCTACGGGGGTGGACTCAGTCGTTTGGATTTAAAACAAACAGATAATCTGGATCCCGAGACAGCACGTTTCGATCATTTTCAACATGATTCTCAAGATGAACAAAGTATTTCCAGTGATATCGTCATCTCCCTTGCAGGGACAAGACAGGATGGCGTTGATGTTTTATGGGTCGGAACTTTTAACAGTGGGTTAACACGCATTAATTACAGTTTTGAAGGTGATCATGAAAAGCTATCATTTAAACAATATACCGAAGAAGATGGTTTGTGCGACAATGTGATTTTTGGTATTGAAGCAGACCGATATCATGACCTCTGGCTTAGCACTGGCGAAGGTCTGGCTCGCTTTGATACTGAAACCGAGCATTTTATGAACTATTACGTGGAAGACGGTTTACCTGCAAATGGATTTTTTTGGGGCGCCAGTCATCGCTCACCGAGCGGTGAACTTTTCTTTGGTGGCACAGATGGTCTGGTTCATTTTTTTCCAGATGGAATTACTGGCAGGCTGATTTTTGCGCCCAAAATTTCCATCTCTGATGTAAAAATAATGAATAGTCGGGTCAGTGACCGCCCGAGAGATTTCAACTTGGCGAATCTGAATATTGATTATACAGAAAATTTATTCAGCATTGAGTGGGCTCTATTTGATTTTATCAAACCGACAAAAAATACCTACTTCTATCGTTTGGATGGCTTGCACAACGATTGGGTTTCCACGGGCAATAAAAATTCTGTCACTTTTAGTAATCTACGAGGTGGCCAATATACTTTCAGAGTAAAAGGTTCAAACTATAATGGCGTTCAAACGCCGGAAGAAGCTGTATTGAATATTCGAATCAGACCCCCCTTAACCCAAACCTTAGTTTTTAAGATAATTTCAGTTCTCACCATCTTTCTCATTATTTATTTGGTAATTGTTGTGCGGACGAGGATGATGAGCTTGCGGAATCAGCAGCTCCGCGAGAGTAATGAGGCCTTGAGTGTTTTGATTAAAAAGCGGGAACAGGCTGAGAATGCCTTACGTCAATCGCTGGATGAAAAGGAAGTTTTACTCCGAGAAATCTACCACCGTACCAAGAACAATATGACTGTCATAATATCTCTCCTGAATCTTCAAGCAGCTGGCGTTGAACAACTGGAGCTCAAGGAAATGTTTGATGAAATCAAGGGCAGAATTTATTCCATGGCTCTGGTACATGACCAACTCATGCGAACAAAAGATCTTTCAGTCATAGATCTCAATGGATATGTCCGCCAATTGATAGCCAGTTTAATACATAGTTATTCCGGGGTCGGGTCACGCATTTCTACTCTGATAAGAATAACAGGGATCGATGTGTCTATCGATACAGCTGTTCCCCTGGGCTTGGTCTTAAATGAAATCATCACCAATTCACTAAAATATGCATTTCCCGGAGAGCGAAAGGGTGAAATCACCGTCATAGCCCAAGTTCGGCAAAATCAGCTGTATTTAAAAATAACTGACGATGGCATCGGGTTTTCCAGGGATGTAGAGGATGATGGACAGAAGACCCTCGGAACGCGTATCATCTATTCGGTGGTTGAAGATCAGCTGGACGGCGAAATCACGCTAAATAGCAAAGACGGAACCAGCTACGAATTGCTCCTAAAGGATATAAAAATTGTTCGCAGGGTCTAAATCCCTGAGCTATTCTATTCTTTGTCCCGACTCTAGATCAAAAAAGTGAAAATCACCAGAATCTGCAAAAAGGTTCAGCTCAGTCCCAATTTTTCGAGGAGCATTGTCTGATACCCGGGCGATAAAGGCATCGTCACCAGTTGTACAATATAAATAGGACTCATTGCCCATAAGTTCACTCACTTCCAGATGTGCCTTGATGCTGGAAGTTGACTCCATGAGCTTGAAATGCTCTGGACGAATACCCAGATTTATTTGGCGCCCTTCATATGATTTGAGCGCATCATGATGTGAGTCAGCAATTGCTAGTTTAAATTTTTGATTTACTAATGTCTTACCCTGGACTTCGACCTTGAAAAAATTCATTGCAGGAGAGCCAATAAAACTACCAACGAAATGATTCTGTGGCTTTTGATATACGTTGAGAGGTTCTTCTGCCTGCATGATATAGCCATCCTTCATAACCACGATACGATCACCCATGGTCATCGCTTCCACCTGATCGTGGGTAACATAAATCATGGTTGTTTTGAGTTTTGCATGCAGCTTTTTTATTTCAGTCCGCATTTGAACGCGGAGCTTCGCATCCAGGTTGGACAGGGGTTCATCAAAAAGGAATACCGCAGGTTTTCTTACGATGGCTCGACCAACAGCCACGCGTTGTCTTTGACCTCCAGATAACTCCTTGGGGCGACGATAAAGAATATCTTCCACACTCAGAACTTCTGCGGCTTCTTCGACACGTTCTTGAATCGCCTTGTCTGAATATTTCCTCAAGCGTAGACCAAAAGCCATGTTCTCATATACGTTCATGTGGGGATAGAGGGCATAATTCTGAAAGACCATTGCTATATCACGATTTTTTGGCTCTACATCATTAACACGCGTGTCGCCGATAAATACATCGCCACCAGTGGCTTCTTCCAGCCCTGCAACAATTCTGAGGGTGGTGGACTTTCCGCAACCTGAGGGTCCAACCAAAACTGCAAATTCCCCATCCTGGATCTCCAGATTTATTCCGTGGAGGATTTTGGTAGAGCCATAGGATTTATCCAGGTTTTTAAGTGTTACTTGTGCCATTACGATTTCCTTTCGAAAAACTTAGGTGAGACACCAGCTTACATCACCCTGGCCATGCCGAAGGACTACAGGGTGATCATCATCGGTCAAATCTATCACTGAAGATAGTTCAGCCCAGGTGGGTCCTGAATCTAGAATAAGATCCACTTGACCCTCATAGTATTCAGAAAATTCCAGGGGATCACTGGCGAAACTTTTTTTGCTGATATTGACGCTGGTCGAGATAATCGGATTTCCCAAAGCCTGTAGAATCGCCAGAGTAAGTGGGTGATCCGGTATCCTGATACCAACTGTTTTTTGTTTTGAGAGCAAAGCCTTTGGGACTTCTTTGGTACCAGGTAAAATAAATGTGTAGGGTCCGGGAAGGTATTTGCGCATGTTGCGATAATTCGCAGTAGATATCTTGGCATATTTTGAAATAGCTTTAATGTCAGCACACATGAAGCTCAGCGGTTTCTGTTTCTCCATTCCTTTAATTCTGTATATGCGCTCGATGGCAGATTTCTTAGAAATATCGCAACCTAGCCCATAGACAGTATCAGTAGGGTAAATGATCAGACCGCCGTCACGTAGAATTTCCACTGCAGTTTCTACTGCGCGTAAATTCAAAGTGTTGCCATGGAGCTCTATTCTCATTTTGCCAGAAATTCCTTGATCAGATTCATACTCTCAACAGAATTCTCAAAGGGGAAAAGATGCCCCCCAGCAATTCGTTTGACAACATGATTTCCTGCTAGTTTCTGGAGCTGTTGAACCCCACGTTGATCAATGGTATCAGACTGCTCTCCAATAAGAAAGAGCGTTGGAGCTTTCAGCTGGGCTGGCAGTTCCCAGACATATGCAGGAATAGATTGATAAATACTGGATTCTAAACGAGGACTGCAGGACAATGTTAGCGTGCCCTCGCCGTCGTCCTTAAGACAGGTTTCAATGTAAGTTTCAAGCATGCCAGTTTCCCAGTTTGCAAAGACAGCTTTTCTGCCAAAGTGATCCAGAGCCGCTTGTTTTGTGGGGAAGTGACTTTTACGTCTTTCAGCAGCCCGGGCTACGGGAATGATCTGGCTCAGGGATACAAACCGAAGGGTTCTGATGACCCAAAGGATAGGTTTTGGTAGTAGAACGGGATCGAGCAGGATTATTTTGCTAAACCAATCCGGACGCTGTAATGCTATGAGCATTATCACGATTCCTCCAATCGAGTGACCCATCCCTATCATGGGTGCCTGAGGAGGCGATTTTTCTAAAAGGCGAATATATTCATCAGCCAGGTCTTGCCAGGCATAAATCAGGCCATCCCAACGCGATTCACCGTGGCCCGGAAGATCAGGGGCTACTATATCATAATCACTAAATAGCGGTTGAAGAAAAGTTTGATACATCTTAGCTGAATAACTGTTCGCGTGCAAAAAAAACAAGGGTGTCTGACTGGGCGCTCCCCAGCGATTGATAGGGACATCATTTGGAAATTGATTTTTCATTAAAACAAAATAAGGTGAATGGTTCATGGCGGAAGTGAAAAGAATGTGCTATGAGGGTCAAACACTTATAGGATGGATCATTCATGGACGCGGTTAAAATTCATTCAGAAAAAGCAAAAATAACAACATGCAATTCTGAACGAGCTGGAGCGGGATATTAATTATTTGAAATGCGCCACAATAAAATTTATGGCAAAACTAACATGGGTCTGCCAAAATGTGTGGGTGTGAGCGCCTTCCTCAATTTTGAAAGTTATATCGTGACCGGTATTTTCCAACCTTTTCGCTATATCCTGATTTTCTGCAAACGTAAAATCGTCACGCCCACATATCAGGAGCAAGGCGGGGCCAATATTTGGTGCTTTCGTGAGGGCCAAATAGTATGGACTGCTGCTTTCCCATCGCTTGGAATTATCAGAATAAGTGCCCAAAACACTGTTTATATGCCAGCTATCGGTATGGCGGGTGATATCCATTACGCCACTTAAACTTGCAGCAGCGGCATAGGCATCGGGATACCTTAAAGCTTGATTAAATGCACCGAAGCCACCCATGCTGAGACCCAAAATACCATGTTGAAGTGGATTTTTGGATCCATTAAAATTTTCAACGATCCAGATTTTGATCTCCTGTTGTATGTGGGAATCATAATTTCTCCCTGGGGTGAGATCCGTGTCAATCCACCAGCCATCGTAACCGCCATCAGGGAGGACAAGAATAATGTTGTGAAGATCGGCAAGGGTTTGCAATTCAGCATCGTCTCTCCATTGGGTTTCATCACCACTCCAACCGTGAAGCATTACGATAAATGGGTAACCATCTTTTTTTGCCAGGCTAAAAGTTGTTGGCGTGGCCAGAATAACACGATTACTGTCAGCCAGGGCCATTGAAGGAGCTTTTAAGTGTTGTACATCCCCATAACTTGCTGAAAAAAAGACTGATACGAAAAGCTGAATACAAATAACTCGAAGGAAGCTGGTATTTTGGTTCATGAGGATTAATATGAGCGGTTAGAGCTCTTATCAAAGAATTTATTGGTCGAGTCTAATCTCCGCTTCCAACATTCTGAAAAGCGGTTTTATATACACTTGGAATGCTTAAACTGACATCGCATTAATTTAGCGAGAGGATCTATTGCTATGAGTATCAAAAATCGGAATCGTCTTTTGTGGTTGGGTCTTAATGTGATTGCCTTAACCTTGATCGCGATCTTAAATATTTAATCATTTTATAGGGTCATGAACTGGATAGCCATTCCGGTGCCAACGGAAATCCCCGGGTACTATTATTTTAAGTACTAAAAGCTTAAATGGTCAACTGCACAGAAAGGTTAATAGATGCGTCAATTTCTGACACTCAGCATATTTCTTTTAAGTCTAAGTTCTGGCCTGTTAGCCTGCACCTCTGCAGTAATTAGCGGCAAAGCCACCAACGATGGCAGGCCATTACTGTGGAAGCATCGGGACACAGGTGATGTGGAGAACAAGCTCGTTTTCGCCACGGGTAGCAAATATGACTATGTTGGTGTTGCCAATACTCATGATACACTTTCCACACAAATCTGGATGGGCGCAAACAGCATCGGTTTCGCTATCATGAATACAGCTTCCTATAATTTAAATGATGGTCAAGTTTGTGATGTCCCAGATGATCAAGAAGGCGTATTCATGCGTGCGGTCCTTGAAGTCTGCTCTGATTTGCAGAGCTTTGAGGCATTTATGGACACATCGGTAGGTCGATGGGGACTTGCCGCTAATTTTGGTGTTATTGACGCAAGGGGAGGGGCTGCTTACTATGAAAAAGGTTACAATGATTACACCAAATATGATGTGACAGATGCTGAGATTGCGCCTGCGGGGTATCTCATACGAACCAATTTTTCTGTCTCTGGAAGCAAGGATAAGGGTTATGGATTCATCCGCCATGAGATCACTTCTGAACGCTTTCAGAAACAGGACAAAATTTCAGTAGACTTTATTTTGGATGCAGCCACCCGGAATCTTGAACATGGGCTGATGGGCAACGATCTTCGCGCTGAACCATTGCCCGTCGATTTGGACGATGAGAAATTCGTTCTCTTTCAGGATTATGTGGTCCGGACATCCAGCGCTTCAACACTCTTAATTCAAGGTGTGCTACCTGCTGAAGATCCTCAGCTCACGACGCTCTGGACGGTTTTGGGTTGGCAGCCGGTCACTCTGGTAACACCGGTTTGGGTGCGTTCTGAGAAGCTACTGCCTGGTATGTTGCTTTCAGAAAATGGGGGTCCTGCAGCTCTAAATGCAGTGGCTCTTGCATTAAAGGATCAATGCTTTCCCGTCAAGCGGGGTAATGGGTCAGATTATTTATTGCATTCCCAACTCACCAATAGGGCAGGTGAGGGGTTGCTCGATCAGGTTTTGCCAGCAGAAAAATTAATTATCAAGAAAACACTGGCATTGCAGAATAAATGGCGGAAAAAAGGTTACGCAGAAAAAGATCTGAAGAAATACAATGCCTGGTTGGAATCGTATATCCGCAAGTTTTATCGTGATAAGTTGGGTCAGAACATTGAAGAGTGAGCCAGGCGCTGGTCATCGAATTCACAATTTGATGCTTCTTGCCAGCATGGCAGTGGCTCTGTACAGTATCAATCGTCTAATTATTATTCCCCGATTCGGCCATATTGTGTTTTTTCGTGACTATCTGGGTGACTTGCTAGCCTTGCCTGTCTATCTTCCCGCTTCTCTTTTTATAGGGATCAAGCTGAACATAGTCGTTGAAAATTTTGAATTCCAGTTTTTCCATGTTATGGGAGCGGTATTTATTTTCAGTATCCTCTTTGAAGCTTTGCTCCCAATGATTGATTCAACATCCATTAGAGACCCTTTTGATATCTTGGCATATTTTGCTGGAGGTCTGATTGTGCTGCTTGTAAGTTCGATCAGTGAAAAATGAGCTTAAAGTAAGATTGCTACCCAACACGCTGATATTACTGATTCTTCACCTTTAGGATAAAACAAGGAGCAAGCAATGAGACCCTATATACTGGCTGAAAGCAATTGGAAACAGATAAAAGACCAAAAAATTGAGCTTGTGGTTTTGCCCTGGGGAGCAACTGAGGCTCATAATTTTCATTTACCCTACGCCACCGATGTAATTGAGTCAGATCTCCTGGCTGCTGAGGCTGCCCGAATTGCCTTCGAGGCAGGTGCCCGTGTAATTGTATTGCCTACCATCCCTTTCGGTGTAAACACTGGACAAACTGATATCACTCTGGATATGAATCTCAATCCCAGTACGATTATGGCTATTGTGGGCGATGTTTTGGATACCCTTGACAGGCAGGGTATTCAAAAGTTTTTAATTTTTAATTCCCATGGTGGTAATGATTTTAAGCCTGTCCTCCGTGAGCTCGGTTTGCAATATCCCGACATGTTCCTGGCTTTTACGAGCTGGTATACGACGGTGGATAAAAGCAAATATTTTGACAATCCAGGCGATCACGCTGACGAAATGGAAACATCGCTTTTACTTCATCTGCGACCAGATTTAGTAAGACCCTTGGAGGAAGCTGGGTCTGGAAAAGAAAACAAGATCAAGATCAAGAGCATTAGAGAAGGTAGGGCCTGGACTGAAAGAAAATGGTCACTGGCTACCAATGATACAGGTATTGGTGATCCTCGTCTGGCTACGGCTGAAAAAGGGAAAGCCTATTTCGAAGAAGTGACCCGAAAAATGGCTGACCTGTTTATTGAGATCGCCAACGCAGATCTTTTTGATCTATATGAATAAAATATAGTCCTGGTCATATAGCTTTTATTCAAGCTTGACCAACACAATTCCAAGCTAAGATTATAATAGCAACCAAAACGCAGATGACTCGTAAAATACGAGGGAATGCTATTACGGGTTCGGATCATCTAACTTTGGACTGGGAAGGGATAAACCCTCTGGAGGCGCCGGCCGGCGTGGCTTCCCGGGAAACTAGGGTTTACTAGAAGGGAACTTCCTCCTCATTTTCAGCAATGGCAGTAGGTGCTTCTTCACCGTTGCCTTTTTTCCAGCCACCGAGCATGGTCAATTTGTCACCCACGACCTCAGTCATGAAGTGACGTTTCTCTTCTTTGTCATCCCATGATCTGGTTTGAAGGCGGCCTTCTACATAAATGAGAGCACCCTTTTTCACATAATTCTCTGTGAATTCAGCAATCTTCCCAAAGACGACAACACGGTGCCATTCCGTTATATCCTGGAATTCTCCCTTCTCGTCCTTTCGAGCTTCGGTCGTTGCCAGGCTGACGGTGGCCATGGCCATCCCTTTTGTTGTGTAGCGTACATCAGCATCACTGCCGGTACGTCCAACCAATAGCACTTTATTAACGCTATTACGTTGCATAATACCCTCCTTTTGTTGGTTTGATTGGCATAATTATAGAAGAAAAATAACTGAATAACAAGAAAAAAAGCGACAAGCTTAATAAAAAATTAATAATGTCGTGATAATCTATCATCCAATATGTCTCAGCATGCTTTTGATTACAGCGTTTCTTGCTCACTGATAAAGGGTTACATTGTTTGATCCCGTTACCAAATATCAATGGGAAATGAGAAAGAATTTATGAATCTACTAGATCGATTGTTTCTGCTTGCGGCAGCGTTTGTTGCCATCTACATGATATTGGGATTAATCAGTCGTCAAAGACAGATCGAGACAACCCATGTTTCAAATATTTATCATATTGTGGCTTTCTCCGTACTGTTGATCTCTGAATTCCTACTGGTGATTTTTGGCTGGGGCATACTTGGACTCATGGGAACTGGCTTAGGGAATAAACTGCTCGCCATTGTAGCCTCAGTGATTCCGTTTGCCTGGGCGACGGGATTGGTTGCAAAAGTTTACCCTCAACACGAAAAACTTTATTTGAGTGCCATGTTTCTAGGATTGATCTTGATTTCAATAAGTCGATTTATGGAATTGCCTGTCTTCGCCAGAATTATCTATCCAGTCTTCCACAGCACGGCAGGGATGACGGTCATTTCGCTTCCATTTCTTGCAGTTAAAAGAGGTATGGCCAGCAGGGTCTTTCTTTGGGTTGCCGCCGGTGGTGCCCTTATCAGTCTGGGAGGGATATCTCTGGCTTTCCTGGCTTCCGGGAAACAATTGTTAATCTTTTCCAGACCCATTATGCTATCGGTTCTGGCTCCCTTACTCTTCGTTACATCATTCGCCTATATGTGGGGTCTGTCCCACGGAGAGGATTGAGAACCTGATGACTCAAAATAGAAAAAGAAGTCCTTATCTTGAGCTGGGCGATTTCCAATGAAGCTTGTCTATCGGGTTACCCCTCATTATCTGCTTTTAATATCAGGTGTCCTCTGGAGCGGCATTGGCTTATTCCTAATTACCCTGGCGACGAGCTGGCTGGTAACACTTAGGGTTGATCATTCATGGCTGCTGATATTCTCAGGCACACTGGCTGGTATCATTGTTTCGTTTTATGGGTTTACAGATATCGTGAATCAGAACATTGAACGTATTAATGGGCTCGAAGGTCAGGTAAGCATCCTCGCTTTCCAAACGTGGAGGAGCTACATGCTGGTCATAATTATGATGACGATGGGGATATACATCAGAAGGTCAGAATGGATTCCTCTGCTAATCAAAACGCCTGGGTATTATACTATTGGGACAGCGTTATCATTAAGTAGTTTTAGGTACTATAAGGCTTTTACCCGCGCCCAAAAAGTATAATGCTCCAATCTGGAAGCGAATTACTTATCCGGGATTCGAGCAACGAGATTTGTCTGACTCACACATTTTCGAGCCATTTTAGCTAACATAGCGATCTAAATACGGGGACCAGCTTCATTGAAATTGACTATACTTACCGATTCCCCGTATGCTTCATGAAGGAAAAGCTTTACTCACGCGTTTTATCAATCCCGGTCAGGAAATGATCTGCTTCTCATCATCATGTTACGTTGCCGTGATATTTGCTATCATGGCGATAGAATGTCGTTATTTTAATAATTGGGGATCACTTTGAATTCAAAGATCTCATCCCTATTGATGGTGATATATTCATCCTACATATGTTGTCTTGCCATCCAAACTGACACAAGATTGAACCTGCTGGAAGGCCTGTTAAATAATTACCGCTCCTGAGCTCTCAGGGAAATCTAGCGTGAAGACGGATCCCTGGCCCTTCTTACTTTCTACCTTAATATTAACATTGTTCATATCAAGATATCGCTTGGTGAGAGCCAGTCCCAAACCGATGCCTTGATACTCCTTTGCCAGACCTTCACTCTCCTGTGAGAAGACCTGAAACATGCGTTGACGATATTCTTCTGAAATACCAATCCCTGTATCGCTGATAGTCAATGTGAGCTGATTTTTAACGCGGTCCAGTTTTACGGTAACTCTTCCTGCATCCGTGTATTTAATGGCATTTTGAATAAGATTGTTCAAAACCTGGTAAATTGATTGTTGATCATACCAGGCTTCATCGTCTTCTGTTACTGATGAATAGATCAAGCCAAGCCCTTTTCCAGAAGCTTCAACCTGCAGTTTTTCACAGACCAATCCAACCAGTTGACCCAGGTGATTTAGTCTTGGTGCCAACTGAAGCGTGCCAGCTTCGAGCTCAGATATATTTATGATCGCATCGAGGGTTTTTAATAAGCGAGTGCTGCTGTTATTAATGAATTTAAAGAAGTCTTCTTCAGCGGGCTTGAGATTGTTTCCTAAACTTTGTTTCAAGCGCCCGGCAAATCCAGTAATGGTCGTTAGGGGTGTTCGGATTTCATGGGAGATATTGGCAATAAATTGATCCTTGACCTTGTTTGCATTCCGAGCCTCAATCAAGGCTTTTTCAAGTTGTTCCTCCGAACGTTTCAGCTCAGTAATGTCCCTGCTTACTCCTAACAAGGCTGTAACATTACCAGCCCGGTCTCTGACGGGGTTAATCGTTGTACTAACCCATATTGATTTATTCGATGTGGGCATGGGCGTTTCATAGGTCATTCTTTTGCCACTAAGCAGAGATTTATTTAGATAACCCATAAATGTTTCAGCCGTAAGGGTGGGGAAGAGGTCTTTTATATTCAGGCCTTCTATTTCAGCTGTTTTCCGCCCCAAATATTTTGTTGTTGCCTGGTTCACAGAGATTACGGTCCCCAGATTATCGATGAGGAAAATGATATCCGATGAATTTTCTACCAGAGTGCGGTATTTTTCCTCATTCTCAAGATGTTTTGCCTCGAGAATGCGTTGTTCGGAAAGGTCGCGAATGTAAATTCGAGCTCCAATGGGAACCAGATTATCGTCTAGAACAAAAGAACCCTGACACTCGGCATAAAATTGACTGCCGTCCTTTCTTCTCATCATAAAATCGTATAAATCTTGCTTTTCATAGCGCGTATAAGCAGTGCGATTCTGATAATTCTCCAGACCAAAGGATTCAGCCACTTTGATGGAGCGTTCGTATTCAGATTCGGTAAAAAAAATGTTTCTTAAGGGGAGGCCTGATTCAATATCGGTCTGGGTATGTTCAAAGAGAGAGAAGGCAATCCGATTCATATAGATAACCAGACGGCTCGACAGATCTATCTCAATCAAGGCGCCAGGGAGAAAATCAAATCCATCTCGACTAAAATTAACCATGTAACAGAGGACTCATTAAATATCGCTTCGTTCGTTATGAAGATATTTAGCGCATCGGAAACCAGGTAAATAGAGGTTTTCAGAATTCGTGACTAAACAGCTCTAATGCATAAAAAACTTCAGTTAACCGCATTGTCCCCGCTCTTTGTTCTTGAATCTAACTTGGCCACCAGCAAGCCACAAGTACTGAATCCAAGCTAAAATAAGCTCGAATAAGCATAAAAAGGATTACAAAGGGGCAGATACCATCTAATCCAATAGTTCAAATTCCTGCTGAAGCTGTGTTGCTGAATTTGACCCGACGAAAACTTTGAATTGACCTGTTTCGGAGCGAAACGCCATGTTTTTATCCCAGAAGCTCAAGTCTTCAGCTTTGATTTTGAATTTCACCAGGTGCGATTCGCCGGCATTCAATAAGACCTTTTCAAAGTTTTTTAACTCCAAAACGGGTCGCGTAACTGACCCAAAAAGGTCACGCACATAAAGCTGAACAACTTCTTCACCGGCAACACTTCCTGAGTTTGTAAGTACTACACTGACACTGAGGGAATCACCACGATGAAAGGCAGGTTTGTCCAGAGTCAATTCGCCATACTCGAAAGTTGTGTAGCTAAGTCCATAACCAAAGGGGTACTGGGGTACAAAGGCTTCATCGATATATTTGGAGGTGTATCTATCTGCAGGATCTGCTGCTCGACCCGTATTTTTATGGTTGTAATAGATCGGTATTTGACCGACAGAACGGGGGATGGTGACAGGTAATTTCCCGGCAGGGTTATAGCTTCCAAAAATGACATCCGCAATGGCCGGTCCAGATTGAACACCCAGTAGCCAGGTTTCAAGAACGGCGTCGCAGTTTTCATACATCCATGGTTCAGCAATGGGTCTACCATTCATAAGAACCACAATTACGGGTTTGCCTGTTTCCTTGAGCATTTTTAGGAGATCCAATTGAACGCCGGGGAGACCGATATCAGATCGGCTAAGGGCTTCGCCACTCATTAATGCATGCTCACCAACGACAGCAATGATGGCATCCGATTGCTTGGCCAGCGCGCGCGCCTTGTTAAAACCGCTCTTGTCTGTTGAATTAATTTCGCTACCTGCAGCATAGAGAACTTTGGTTTTTTCACCAACAGCAAGTTGAATGCCTTGCAAAAGCGGCGTGACATCAGATTGTTGTCCCTGAGCAGACCAGGTACCCAGGGCTGTTTCCCGATCTTCCGCCAATGGACCAATCACGGCAATTTTGCGCAGATTTGGGTCCAGGGGCAATGTGCGATTTCGATTTTCTAGAAGGACGATTGATCGTTTAGCAATTTCTCTGGCATGTTTGAAGTGGTCATTGTTACGAACGATTTGTTTTTCTCGTTGCAGGTCCGAATACCGGAATGGATCCTCAAAGAGACCGAGGTCATATTTAACACCTAATATTCTTAGGGTCGCATCATCAATCATTGGAAGATATTCGGGGTGCTGCTGGACCAGATCTATCAGGTATTCATCATAGGTTTTGGAAACCATTTCCATGTCGCACCCTGCTTCAAGAGCAAGACCAGCCGCCTCTGAATCTGTGGCTGCAAATCCGTGATCTGTCAGTTCCTGCACTGAAGCCCAATCGGAAACAACCAAACCTTTCCAGTCCCACTCTTTTTTTAATATCTGTCGAACCAGGAATTTGTTTGCAGTGGCCGGTGTACCATTCAAATCATTAAATCCATTCATGAAAGCTGCTACTCCAGCTTTGGCTGCAGCTTGAAACGGAACCAGATAGACATCCCTCAATGTATGCTCCGAAATTTCAGTCGTATTGTAATCACGCCCGCCTTCGGCTGCACCATAACCAGCAAAATGCTTAGCTGTGGCAGCGATTGTACTTAAACTTTTCAAGTCATTACCCTGATAACCCCTGACCCGGGCTATGGCAACCTGAGATCCCCACCAGGGGTCTTCACCAGCACCTTCCATGATTCGCCCCCAGCGAGGGTCTCTGGCAATATCGACCATGGGAGCAAAGTTCCAGTGCAAGCCTGCGGCGGAGGCTTCAAGAGCAGTTATGGCCGCTGACTTTTTTATAAGTTCAAGATCCCAGCTGGCTGCTTCAGCAAGGGGAATTGGAAAGGTGGTGGCATACCCATGGATCATGTCATAGCCAAAGATGAGAGGGATGCCTAAGCGGGACCCATTTACGGCAATTTCTTGCGCTTTACGGGTACGCTCAGCGCCAAAAACATTTAGGAATGAGCCAAGTCGTCCAGTTCTGACAAGGTCCAGAGTACTGGAATCTGCGATTATTGGACCCGTCGTTTCCCAGCTACCTGTTGATTGACTCATCTGGCCAATTTTTTCCTCGATGGTCATCTCACTAAGCAGAGAATCAATAAATGCATCCCGTGGTGAAAGAGTCGTCGTCTTATCCGGTCCTGAACAGCCTACAAAAAATCCTATGATTATTGCAAAAACAAGTGTTCTCATTTTTTTTCCATCCTGCTGAATTATTCCAATATTTTGCGGTTTTTTTTATTAGCAAGCTGTGATAAGAATATTTGCTGCGAAATCCTTAGAAACAGGCTCTAATATTTACACATTCTCAATGGATTAAGTGATCCACTTAATTCTTTGACATCTCTTCATTTCAAGTTGTCCAATCTCGCTTAGATTAATGGCACTTCATACAGGGTTTGCAGTTTTGGATTTAAATTAGGATTTAGACAATATGGTCAGCACGGTGAATACAGGGGAGAATCAGCGCACGATGTACCTCCTGGAAGGTAATATTGGGGCTGGAAAAACCAGTCTCGGTAATGTTCTCAAAGCATCCAGCCACTTTGAGTTTCTTGAAGAACCAGTAGATACATGGAGAGAAGGATTCGCTGGAAATCTGTTTGAAATGTTTTATACGGACATGCCTCGCTGGTCATTCACCTTTCAAATTATGGCCTTTACAACCCGGGCAAAAACCTGGTCTGAAATTCTTGAAAAAGTGAAGGGTGACCAGGTCGTGTTAGAGCGCTCCATCTATACAGACAGAAATGTATTTGCAAAAAACCTGTATGCTGTTGGCGCAATGAATGATTCAGAGTGGCAGGTGTATCAACAACTCTGGGAGTTTTTAGCTCAGAATTACTGTGAAAAACCGGATAAGATTTTGTATCTAAGAACTCCAGCTGAGCTTTGTCTTGAACGTATCAAAATGCGTGGACGGGATGAGGAGCAGCAGATGCCTTTGGATTATTTAAAGCGCCTTGAAAATCTGCATGACGAATGGCTCCTTGATCATCCCGATGTGGTTTTGCTGGATGGTACACGGCGCTGGAATGTTGATGAGATTCAAGCGGCTATTCAAAAATCTCAATAGCTTTTTGCGCGGTGAATCGAGTATTTCTCGCAAACCACCAGGTCATTCGAATTCATACATATTCACCCGTTTCATTTTCCATAAGCCAAGCCTCATTCGAACTGAATTAAATCTGTAATTATTGTTCACTTGCTCGCAGAAGGGCAAAGATTATCTTCTGCTTTCAATCAGTGGGGATATTGTGAACAG
>JABMOT010000128.1 GCA_013202385.1 Fidelibacterota bacterium | reverse complement strand
CGTCGCACTTGAACGTGTGACCCCGGCAAAACAGAAACAAATTGCAAGAATTGCTGAGATATATCTGGAAAAGCATGAGATTGACCAACCAGAATGTAGATTCGACATCATCACTGTAAATTTCTCAGACCCCAAACCGCTCATTAATCATTATCCCGATGCATTTTTGCCCCTTTAAGGAAAATCTCAATGAAATTCGTATCAATTCTATTCTTAAGTCTCAGCCTCAGTGTTGCCGTGCTGGCCACCCAACCAAGTATTTACGGCGAGAACGGTGTGGTTGTAGCCCATGATCTCGAAGCCTGTGAAGCTGGAATCGAAATCCTTAAAAAAGGCGGAAATGCGGTAGATGCTGCGGTGGCAGTCAGTTATGCCCTGGCAGTAACCCATCCTCAGGCAGGAAATATCGGTGGTGGTGGCTTTATGCTCATCCATATGGCAGATGGACAAAAAGTTGCCCTTGATTATCGCGAAATGGCGCCAGGGAAAGCTCACAGGGACATGTTCCTGGATGATAGTAGCAAAATTGTACCTCAGCTTAGCACCCGTGGCGGTCTGGCTGTTGGTGTGCCAGGAACAGTGGCGGGTTTACAACTTGCCCTGGACAATTACGGTTCCATGACTCGACAAAAAGTGATGAAACCTGCTATCAAGCTGGCACAGAAGGGTTTCACCATTCCATACGACCTGGCCTATTCATTTGGATGGCTAAATAAAACCGCTGAAGGATTTGATGAAACCAGACGCGTATTCTGTCGTGATGGTGAGATTTATATGCCCGGCGAAACTTTTAAACAACCTGATCTGGCAAAAACCTTAAAAAGGATTCAGAAAAAAGGCAATGCCGGATTTTATGAAGGGAAGATTGCACAGGCTCTCGTAAAGAGCAGCTCAAAATATGGTGGCAGCATCACACTTGAAGATCTCAAGAATTATACTGCCCGTGTACGGACCCGGTAATAGGCTCATATCGAGGCTTGGAAGTCTTGTCAATGCCACCCCCAAGTTCTGGCGGTATTGCACTTATCTCAATGCTCAACATGATGGAGCCCATGTTCTTTGATTCTGTGGGTTGGCACTCAGCCCAGCATATCCAGATGTTGGCTGAAGTTGAGAAGCGGGCTTATGCTGATAGAAGTGTATGGCTGGGTGATTCGGATTTCTTTGAAGTTCCCCAGGAAAAATTGCTTTCAACAGCGTACGCTGCTAGGCGTATGGCGGACTATGACAGTCTCTCGGTGACACCAAGTGATTCTATTTACCCCCTGAATGACAGAGAGTTAGCTGATATTCAGATTGAAACACATGAAAGCGAAGAGACTACCCATTTTTCTGTTGTAGATAAGTGGGGGAATGCTGTCAGTGTCACCACAACCTTGAACTGGTCCTTTGGATCCTATGTGACTGTAGAAGGCTATGGCTTTCTATTGAACAATGAAATGGATGACTTTAGCTCTAAACCGGGGGAACCTAATTCCTTTGGTCTCATTGGGAATGACGCCAATGCTATCGAACCCAAAAAACGCATGCTGTCCAGCATGACTCCTACTATTCTGACCAGGGATGGAAAGGTTGTTCTGGTTGTAGGTGCACCAGGTGGCTCCACAATTATTACCACGGTCCTCCAGGTCATCAATAATATGGTTGATTTTGGGATGCCAGTCCATGATGCTGTCAATGTCCCCAGATTTCATCACCAATGGCGACCAGATGTTATTTATTATGGCCCCGGCGCCATCAGTCATGAAACTATGCTTGTCCTCAGGAACATGGGATACGAATTTGAGCCACGCTATGGCTATGGCGAGGTGAATGCCATTTCCAGAGATAAGATATTCGGGGGTTGGATTGGTGCACCTGATCTGAAAACTGCGTCTCATGGAGCCGCTTACTAGAAATAAAAAGCTGAACTTTATAAAATATGTACCGTTGATAGAGTGTCGCTTCATTAATATGGCACGACATCAACATCGGGAGAGCGTATTGTGAGTGGAAAAGAAAAACAGGCGAAACGATCTAGGAATAGCAGTGCCTTTCGGGGCTTGATGCATATCATCGTTTCAGTGCTGATCTTGAGGGCTACCGTCATTGAGGCGTATAATGTCCCAACCGGGTCTATGGAAACCACCATCAAAATTGGTGACTTCATTCTCGGCAACAAATTCATCTATGGCATCAGGACACCTGATTGGATCGGCATTCCCTGGACAAATTTTGGATTTTCTGTTCCCTACTATCGTCTCCCTGGATT
>JABMOT010000127.1 GCA_013202385.1 Fidelibacterota bacterium | reverse complement strand
TTGGGAAAACACTACATGCAGCCAATGGTCTTCGTCATCCCGTCGAAACCAGGTCGCCCCCATTTTCAATAAGCGAAATGAATAAACATACAAAAAGAGCTGGAAACTAGTACTATTTCTCTTCCTAAATATGCCAAAAGGTATTACTTAAGCGTTTCAGGGGAAAACAAATTTAATTTGCCACGAAAAGTACAGTGTTCTTAAGCATCATAATTAAATGAAAGTTGACTAATAGTGAATGATGAGAATTTAGGATGACGAATCAGAAAGGGCAGATCGTCGCACCAGCAAAGGCTAAAAAATCGGTTAATATCAAATCACCAGCTGATGCAGTTTCCCTGGGCGAATTGGGTGCTACCGCTATTTGCGGAAATGATATCAGCTCATCCTGCCTTTATGTATCTGCTTTATCAATCGTATATGCTGGTCGCTACGCCTGGATTGCCCTACTCATGGTGGCCGGTGTCCTCTTTTTATTCCGAAAAATTTACGCCGAAGTAGTTGGAGCTTTGCCTCTCAATGGGGGGGCATACAATGCACTCCTGAATACCACCAGTAAATCAATAGCATCCCTGGCCGCCACCTTGACGCTGCTCTCCTATATGGCGACGGCGGTAATTTCAGCCAGTGAGGCGATGCATTACACCCATGCACTTTGGGCTGGTTTGCCAGTGATTCCCGCTACAGTGGCCCTGCTAGCCTTCTTTATGGGATTGACCATCATTGGAATAGGCGAGTCCTCCAAAGTGGCCATCGTCATCTTCATCACTCACCTGGTAAGCCTGACTATCCTGGTGTTAGCTGGAAGTCTTTATCTCATCACTCACGGTCTCGATGTACTGCAATTCAATGGTCGCATTCCAACAGAGGGTGGGGTTGTAATGGCTCTTATTTTTGGATTTTCTGCGGCGATGCTGGGTATCTCAGGATTTGAGAGTTCTGCCAATTTTGTTGAGGAGCAAAAACCCGGTGTCTTTCCGAAAACACTGAGAAATATGTGGTTGGTTGTCAGTATTTTTAACCCGTTGACAGCATTTTTAGCACTTGCCATCATACCCATTCCCGAAATATCACAACATCAGGAAGCCCTGTTATCCCATATGGGTAATATTTCAGGGGGTAACTGGTTACGCTGGGTAATCTCCGTTGATGCTGCCCTGGTGCTGAGTGGGGCCGTGCTCACATCTTTTGTTGGTGTCGGGGGACTCATCCAGCGCATGACACTGGATCGGATTCTGCCACAATTTTTATTACGCCTGAACAAACGAAATTCGCCCTATCGGATTATGATCACCTTTTTTATCCTTTGCATCTCAATCCTGGTGATCACAAGGGGTGAGTTAGCTGCTCTGGCTGGGGTTTACACGATTTCCTTCCTCCTGGTTATGGTACTGTTTGGAGTGGGAAATATTTTATTAAAGGTCAAGCGAAGTCGTCTTCCCAGACCTGAAAGAGCCGGTGTTCTCTCATTGGTTATCGCAATTCCTGCAGTCATCGTGGCTCTGGTGGGGAATGCGATCATGAACCCGCATTATTTGGCAGTTTTTCTCGAATACCTGATTCCAGGTATATTATTTGTGGGCGTGATGCTCTATCGAACCACGTTGCTGAAAGGTGCCTTGTATCTGTTCAAGTATATCTCAGATAAACTGTTCAGATTTGTGTCAGCCGGGAATGCCCTCCTGATCAAAGCCATCAGCGATATCAACGATCAGGAATTTGTGTTTTTTACCAAGGACGACAATGTCTCCATCCTGAATACGGTAATGATTTATGTGACGGAAAATGAGCAAACCCGAAAACTAAAGATTGTTACAATCCTGCCTCCTGGCGGCACTGTGACCCCGTTTTTGGAGCGAGACATTGAAGTTCTGGATCGGGCTTACCCCGAGATTAAAATTGAATTTGTCAAACTCGAAGGCACTTTTGGTCCTAATCTCATTGAGGAGCTTTCAATAAAGTGGAAAATCGCCCCTAATTTTATGTTCATTGGCTCCCCTGGAGACAAATTCCCATATAAGCTTGCCGATCTGGGTGGTGTTCGCTTGATCATTTAAGGCGGAAATGTCTGCTTCTAAGTGGGTCGATACCTGCAGGAAATCCATTCCAGGTGTTACACATGAATTGTGACCCAACACCGGACGGTCGGGTTGTGGATTTTGCATTGGCTGATTGAAGGGCCTTGATCCAAGGGTACACAACTCCATTATTTTTGAAAAATCATTCAAATATTCTCATGAAGTTCACGAAGCTTTGGATGGGGGCAAGCCTGTATTCGTTCTTGAGTCCATCCTGTCATTGCCCAGGATGCCTGCATTCTAGCATCCATTTGCCAAATACCTCACTTCTCTCAGGAAAACATCTTTGAGCGATAAAACGATTAAGCAGAGGATTGGTAAAATTAATCACCATGACAGATCACAATAAAATAGACTCAATTGGGATTATGGTCTCGTATTGATTACTATATTAGCAGAAATGAGCCACGACAATAGCAGAGTCATTACCAATGCCTGAGAATAAAAACAAGCAACACCTCCAGAGACGGGGCTTTTCGCTCCTGGAGTTAATCATTGTCGTTGTCATTATTGCCGTGCTCAGTGCTATTGCTGTTCCAGTTTATAAGCATAACGTTGAAAAAGCCAAGCGGTCGGAAGTCATGGTCACCATGGGCTATGTCAAATCTCAATTAGATATATATTATGCTGAAGAGGGGCATTACCCAATATCGCCTCAATACTCAAATATAGTAGGCTCCAGCTGGAACTACATCCCTCTAGGAGGGCTAAAAGGGACCTACTTTCTAAGTAAATACTATGATTATCAAAGTCGTGATGGCACTGCATATCGGATTAAATGTTTTTGGGCTGGGGACATGGAGGAAGAATACTGGGTGAACGAGCGGGGTGAATGGAGCTGGGAGTAGGGGATGAGTGGCAAGTGCAGTATAAAATTACAATCCCGAAAACTCCCTAATTGTTTCCAGAAAGATACTGCATAATTTCGCCGCATGAAAAAAAGTCAAATTAGTTATTCCGACGATGTCCGTGAAGCTTTGAATTCGGGGAAACCTGTATTGGCTTTAGAATCCACAATTATCGCCCATGGAATGCCTTACCCTGAGAATCTGGAATTTGCCCGCGAAGCAGAATCCATGGCTCGAGATCTCGGGGTAATCCCTGCCACCATTGCTATTCTCAATGGGGAGGTGTGTGTTGGTCTTGATGATCAGCAGCTTAAAGTTTTAGCCTCGCATGATAATGTCCCAAAAGTTGCCACTAGAGAAATAGCGATTGCACTCGCTCGGAAGCTCCATGGTGCTACGACAGTTTCAGCAACAATGCGATTGGCTCAGCTTGCGGGGATCAACATATTTGCAACTGGGGGAATAGGTGGTGTTCACCGTGGTGCTGAGAAGGATTTCGACGTCTCCGCTGATTTAATTGAACTCAGTCGAACACCTGTCATCGTGGTTTCGGCTGGTGCGAAGGCAATTCTGGATTTGCCTAAGACTCTGGAATACCTGGAGACCATGAGTGTCCCTGTTATCGGTTATGCTTGCTCTGAGTTTCCAGCATTCTATTCACGTAACTCAGGCATACCTATACCAGTTCGAATGGATAAATCCATTGAAATAGCTGAAACGTTTTCAAATCAACGCCAGCTTGGCATTCAATCGGGAATGCTGATCGCTAATCCGGTTCCGGAGGAATACGAGATTCCTTTTGGAGAAATGGATATCTTTATCAGACAGGCTTTGGGCGATGCAAAACTGGCAGGAATCGACGGCAAAAGACTGACCCCCTTCCTCCTGGGACGCATTGTTGAGCTAACAAATGGACGATCTTTGGAGTCCAATAGGGCGCTGGCTTTGAATAATGTAAAACTAGGGGCGGAAATCGCCCAAAAGCTTGCAGAACTGGCTTGAATTCCCTGATACAGAAACTATATTCAGGCCGCTTTTAGAACTTCGAGGTGTGGCGCAGTCCGGTTAGCGCACCTGCTTTGGGAGCAGGGG
>JABMOT010000126.1 GCA_013202385.1 Fidelibacterota bacterium | reverse complement strand
TGAAGGGAGACGATCGCAATTCTTTTCTCAATATATCGAATTGGCCGGAGCCAAAACTCTGCCTGGATTGTCATTCAAAAAAGGCAACGGTCTTGATCACTGACCATGATTTATCAGATCCAAGTCGCAGTGCTTGTAGTCTTTGCCATACCCCTCATAACGCTGAAACTCAGTATGGAATTCTTGCCCGATGGGGTGGTTCCCCTGGTGAAAGTTTTAATGAAAAGCATTGTTTCAGCTGTCACAATAAGGATGGTCTCGCCGCGAACAAATTGGTGGAGGGATATAGTCACCCAAGAGAATTTGGCATCCTATCGCCAGCTGCCAGAGGTCAGGGCTCATGGTTGGATTTCCCAATATTTACTGAGGGTGGTCCTAGCCAAACCGTGGGGCATATTGATTGTTTCACCTGCCATGATCCACATACCTGGTCTTATAAAGCTGAGCTTCAAAAGCCTGGCCGTGGGAATGAGGAGGGAAACGATTTAACTTCATTCCTACGTAATCCCAGTCAATTGACACTTTGTACCGATTGTCATGGGGAAAACACCTTGTGGAAATACAATTATTATCATGACCCTGTTAAGAGGAAGCGGTATTAATATGACGACCATGCAACCAAAAAGCACACGATCAGGAAACATATCATTATTCATGGGATTGATTGCTCTCAGTTTCATGGGCTGTGCCTCCACAAGTGAAGTCAAAAACGCTCTGGCTTTCCCGTCGGATATTACACAACCCTATCTGGTCCTCGATCAAGTCATCGATGGTAGCCTGGATGGACAGCGGGGTCGTTTGGGGAGAAGCCTCAAATTTATTTTTGGCTCTGAAAACAAGATAAGTCTGAATCAACCAACAGATATGGTCGTAGATGCACAGGGTCGCCTTTTGATTGTAGAAGCTGAAGCAGGTATTATTAGCAGCTATACGGAAACCGATGGAGTGTGGCTTAACACGGATCGGGTAAGCGTCTCAAATATGAAGCATCCCTTTGGGATTACTGTCGGACCTGAACATCTTTTTATAAGCGATTTGACGAGTGCATTGGTGATTGTTCTCAGCTACGATTTTGAAGTGGTGGGATCCATCGAACATGTTGATATGCAACGACCAGCAGGTCTCCATTTTGACGCTAAATCCAATCGCTTGTTTGTTGCTGATCCGCGTGCAAATCGCGTTTTTGTGTTTAGCGAATCAGGGGAGCTTGTAGCCCAGATTGGTCATACCGGTAGTAACAGGGGACTGCTCCAGAGTCTTATTTCAGTAACGGTTGATCCCAATACTGGAAATATCTTTGTTCTGGATGGCATTGCCCGGAAGATTAAACAGTATGACGGGGAATTTAGATTTATCAGTAGTTTTGGAGAATATGACCAGGTCCCGGGAAGTTTTGCTTTTCCAAAAGGTATTGCCGTTGCCATGGATGGTACTCTCTTTGTTGGCGACGCAGCCTTTGGAAATATCCAGATGTTTGATCCATCTGGGGCTCTCCTGTTCTTTTTTGGAGAGACGGGGACAAAACCGGGACAATTTTTAATGCCCCGTAATTTATTCATGGATAAAAATCAGCGTCTCTTTGTGGCTGATCCGTATAACAATCGTGTGCAAGTCTTTCAATATTTTGCACAACAATAAGCGGTGAATTCATTATGAATACTAAACAACATATGGCCAACCTGATGATAAAAATATCCTCCAGTCTATTAACGCTATCGCTAATGGTCGGAACCACATTGGCACTTGATATTGAAACCAGCGGCAGAATTGAGAGTCGCGTCGGCTTGCTCAACCCCTCTGGCAACGGTGACTCAAACAATTTGATTCATATGGAGCGAATTAATTGGGGTTTGCAGCAGGAATTCGATTTTCTAGCCTTCAATTATAGCTTAAGTGGCGGTGGCCTTATTCGTGGTTCCAGCCAGTTCGACAAATCTCAGATAAGCCCGGAATATCAGGCCAAAGCCCAGATAGTCCCCTTTGGTCAGATGGTTCTGGAATTGTTCAGCTATTCACAGATGCGCAATCCAATGCAGATTGCCCAGGATACACTCCAGAATCAAGAACAACTTAGCGGGATTCAGCTGAGCTCGCATTTTGGAAATAGTGGACGGATTGTGGCCGCTTACGGCTCGCGGAACTTCACGAGAAATGACTCCAAAGTGAGCCACCAATTCATGAAGCTTCAGTTGGAACAGAAAGTTGTTGGTCTCCAATTTCGATTACGCGGTGAAAAAGATTTATATACAAATGATTTGATAAGCGGGGAAGATGACAGATCGAATTTGTTCATTCAGTGGTACGGGAGCCCGATAAAGGGATTGAATTGGACAGCAATTAATTCAGTCCATAATGTGGGTGGTGAAGCGTATTGGCGTATATATCAACGCTTGAACTATCAGTTATCAACACGTTCCACGCTTTGGGCTCATGTTAATAATCAACAAGTTGCCTATAAGGGCAGCTATCTGAACACACAGGGATATGATGTTGATTATCGTATGAAAATGGGCGAATTATTCGCCGTACAATTATTGAGTGAAGGTAGCAAAGTAAAACCACTTTCAGGAAATCCGGTCTTTCATTGGCGTAGCTACCTCGCTGGTTTACACTGGCGGATCGGGGAAAACACTACTGCTTTAGGCGTGCTTCAATTCGGGTTCAAAGAGTCTTATCGATTCGGATCTGGGATGGATTTTCGTTACGAATTAGAAGAGCGAATCCCCCTGCTCCAAAATCGTTTATTGCGAGTCGGCTTGAGTGATCATTCAGCAGGTGAATTGTTTGTTCGTACTGACGCTGACAATAGTGACCCAAGATATGATATCGATCATCAATTGGAGCTGACCGCTGACCTGTGGCCAGGTCAAAAGGTTCAGGTTGCCAACAGCTTTAGACTTCTCAATCATTTTGGAACGGATCTGGACTTTTCTGAGGATACGCTGCGCAATGCATTGACGCATAACATCCAGTTGAAATACATTCAGCGTAAGTTTAGAGCCTCCTTTGATCACCTGACAATTAAAGATATTGGTGATGAAAGTGATCTTCGCTTGCATTTTAACACGCGATTTTCATATCACCTAAAACCGGGGACTAGCTTGAACCTCATTAGCTTGTATCGATACAACTCCGAAGTATACTCGGACTATGTCTGGTTGAATTCATTTGTGAAAATAAGCATGCAAAATTTTGACTGGGCTTTAGAAGTCCAGACCCAAGGCAATCCCGATGAAATATTTGATGACAATTTTTCCGTGTGGATGCGTTTTATGAGGCAATTATGATCAGATCAATTGTTCTTTCAGTAGCTTGTATTCTGACAACGATGTTAAGTGCTCAGAATGTTGATGACCTGCAATCCAAAAGCAAGGTCGCCGGAACACCCCATAATCTGACACAGAATAAGAGCGGTTTGAAGCCAAATGACCTGCTCACCGATTATTCCTTCTGTAGGTCATGCCATGTACCTCACAAAGCCACAGCAGTAGAGCCTTTGTGGTATCGCAAGGGTGCTATTACAAATTTTGATTTGAATAAAGAATTGGATGTCACAAATACTCATGTACATCCATTGGATCCAGGCAGCCGGAAATGCCTTTCCTGCCACGACGGTAGTATGGCGAGATCATTTCCACATCGAGGAGAATTACTGAACCCACAGGTGAATCTCACAGCCCCTGAAGTCAGAGCCCCTGCCAATTATAATATGCATTTGTTCAATTTTCCCGAATCAGGCAGAGAAATCAGCCGACCAGGAGATAGTTCACCCCTCGTGCTTAACAGCCAAGATGAGGTGAGCTGTATTACCTGCCACGATCCTCACAACAATGAAAAAGGTCATTTTCTGAGGGTCTCGAACCAGCGCTCAGAGATTTGTCTGGAATGTCACCATATGCAGAATTGGGAGCTCTCAACCCATGGTAATTCCCAAAACCCACTCCACGCTGAACTTGAGGAGGTGGCTTGCATGCAGTGCCATGAAATTCACACACTGCCAACCAACGCAAAGCTTTTGAGGGCCGATGAGAACACCTTATGTTTTAGCTGTCATGATGGCAGTTCTGACGATAGTAGAGAGATTGCCAGCATCAAGAATTTAGAGGAAGTGTTCGAAAAAACCTTTACCCATCCAATTCGTATTAATCCCAACGTAACTGGGGTAGGATACGGATCAACCACTGATTCACCCTGGAATTTTGGATTGGCAAACGATCGATTTGTTCGCTGTGGCGATTGTCATAATCCGCATGCTGTGTCGGAAAAAAATATCTCTCCCATGCTGGACGGAAGCCTGGCTTTTGTCAAAGGTGTCGATGCCATAGGATTCAATATGGACCAGGCCGAATTTGAATATGAAGTTTGCTACAAGTGTCATGGGCAAAATCAGAATGTCAAATCGGGAAATGATGTTGCACGCCTTTTTAGCGTGGGCAACAGAAGTTTCCATCCTGTGGAAAATCTTGGTCTTTCAGGTTCAGTACCCAGCTTAAAACCAGGTTGGAGTGAGCAATCGCTGATAACCTGTTCAGACTGTCATGGCAATGATGATAAATATGGCCCTCAGGGGCCCCATGGCTCAAGTATTCCACACATACTTAGTGCTCCCTATAGTGATATTCCTTTCGGGGGTTTGGAGGAGCAGGGATTATGCTTCAAATGTCATGATCAGCGAAAAATTGTTGGGGATGATGGTTTTAAATTCCATAATCTCCATATCAATAGGGCCGGGTATAGCTGTTCGGCCTGCCACAATCCCCATGGAAGCCCCGATTCTCCAGGTCTGATTGATCTAAACCAATCACACATCACAAGCTTCAATGGTGTGAAGGTGATTGAAGGCTTAGAGCCCGGGCATGGAACCTGCACCTTGCAATGTCATGATGCTAAACACATCAGGGAAGTGTACTAAAAACCAAAGTTTTTATCAGAATAAGTCCTGACAATTCACATTAAGTACATGATCTAATGGCTATCCTCAGATTGGGCACCAAGGTTTAGTCCTTAATCGTTATAGTACTCCAGAGTTCAGGGGCTTCGAAATCCTATAAAAGAGATAATCAGATACATTCATCCGACATTGATGCTGAGATTTCATGCGCTGGTTGAACCAGCTAGATTTTATGGTTTCGGGTTTCTGTAAAACGAATATCATATAATCAAAACGCCCTCGCATGAAGGGCGCTTTGATTATGAAATGTCAATGTCAGTTTTCTAATACCAATTTCATCGTAATCTTTGCTGCCGAGATTTTGTTGGTATTGGCCCGCGGTAATCATGAATAGATGTGGCAAACTCTAGCTTAATGTCAAAAGTTCTGGGATCGCCACACTTCGCTCGCGAAAGCACCCTGAAATTAGTCCCGGTCCGGAGGATTAAGTTCAGGATCAGGTTCGGCTCCACCATGCTCGTGATCGAACATCTGTTTTGGCATGCTACCTGTTAACCAACTCGTATTCATCGGTGCAACACTGGGTCTGGAAATGGTATTATAAATATGCCAGATTAGAATGGCCAGGGTTGCCAACCAGGCCTCCCAATAATGGATAACCAGGGAAATATCCAGAAGATCCTTGGAAAATAGTTGGATAAAGTAATTATCGAACCAGAGCACTAACCCTGTAGCGATCATAACCATGTTTCCCCAGACTCCAGCCCAGTATTCCAGTTTCTCAGCATAGGCAAATCGACCAAATTTTGGTTCGTGGTCGCGGTAATCGAAGAAATAGAGCACCATCTCCCAAAACTCTCGGATATCTCTTAATCCCGGGATCATGTCTTTGACAAATCCCTTGCCCCGCTTCGTAAACAGGAAGAAAAAATGCCAGAGCGAGGCGATGATCATTATGACTGCAGCATAGCGATGAATAACGCCCCTGAGCTCAAATCCACCATCCCAGCCAAAAAAGAGTTCAGCGATCCAGGATTCATTAAATCTCAATGAGAAGCCGGATATAACCAGGGTAAAGAATGAGAGCAATAAGGCGGTATGTTGGGCGACTTCAATTCCACGCATTCTCCTCACCGAGGGTGCTCTCATGGAAAGTCGAACCTGTTTTAAATAGTCTAATAGCGTATGGAGAAACATACCGCCGATAACGACAGCAATGAGCAGAATATAGATCTTCTCGATGAGTACCGCCATGGGTGCGCGTGGGTCTTCATTTCCAAATCCGTGAATGCTTACTGCGGCCAGCTTATCACTCATCCCGGGGTGACATTTACCACACGTGGAAGCCAGATTCCGGGGGTTAACAGTTGAAGTTGAGTCGGAGCTGGGCAGGATGCGATGCGATCCATGGCAGGATTGACAATTGGCAACATGAAGATCGCCGGCCTTGCTTTTTAGCCCGTGATAACTGTCCACATAAGTGCTGATATTTCCCCGTGAGGTTCCGAGTCGCTCATTCAAGACGGTAGACTCATGACAGGGTTGGCATGTGGCTGAAGCCACCCTGAGCTTTGAGACTGGCGAGAGTGGATTGTCAGGTGATATGATACCATGTTCTCCGTGACAATTGGTACACACAGGCGCGTTGGCCATCCCGCGGGCAGCCATTTTTCCGTGAATGCCTTCCCAATAATCTTTCTCCTCCTCAGCATGACATTTGCCGCAGGTTTTGGGAATGTTCAAATGATAAATGGATGATTCAGGATTGGTCGGAGGGTATATATGATGTGAGCTTCCGCCAGAGGAGTGACAATCATCACAAGATGCGGCCTTCATATTTCCTCGACCAGTCGCTTTTCCATGAACACTACTATTGTACATTTGCACAGGGTGCTCAATGAGAATATCATAGCGATTAACCAGATCAATGTTCTCATGACAATTACCACATGTATTGGCCAGGTTGGTAGGATTGACGGTCGAATTTTTCATTGTACTGGCTAAGACATTGTGATCGCCGTGACAATCAGAGCAGGTTGGCATATCTTTGCATTCACCTTT
>JABMOT010000125.1 GCA_013202385.1 Fidelibacterota bacterium | reverse complement strand
CCACAACGTTCCTTAAAGTGAGGACCATAAACCGTAAGCAGGCAAACAGGTTCGATGACTTCCAGGCTAATATCTTCATGAAGTGCATTAATTGCATCGACAGCTTTCCGAAAATTCTCACCATCTTCCTTATGGAGAGTCACAGAAAGGTTGGCTTTGCCTCTACTGTCCATGTTCTCGCTGATAAAATTCACTGAGTGCCCATAAAAGCAGAACTCTTCCAGGGCTGATCCACCCCAATCAGGTTCATCAGGCAAATTGAAGATCCGAATAAAGGTCAATCCCCCATCGATAATGATTCCACCTATTGATTCTTTTTTCAATCACTTACTCCCAGAGGTAAATGCACAATAAATTTACTTCCCTGACCTTCCTCGCTTTCAACCTGAATATTGCCATCGTGCAATTCCACCATGCGCATAACGATGGCCAATCCCAAACCTGTACCTTCAGATACTTGCTTTTTTGCTGCAGGTGTTCGATAAAATTCCTTAAAAATGTTTATCTGCTCAGATTTTGGTATGCCAGATCCGTTATCTGATACAGCAATGACATAGCCTTCTCTTGTTTTTGAAAGCTGTATTTGAATGGTCCCATTATCCTGGGTGTAGCGGGTTGCGTTGGAAAGCAGGTTGCTAAATATTTGTTTAAGTGCAATGACATCACCAAAAAATTCACAGGCATCAGCTGGTGCATCTAAGAGCATCGTCTGTTTTTTGCGATCGGCATTGGGTTGTGCATCAGCAACGATATCAGTGAGTAGCGCTTTTAGATCGAGGGTCTCAAATTTTTGTTGCTCCTGAAAATTGCCATAGGTGAGGTCAGCCAAATCCTTGAGCATTCCTATAGTTTCTGATGTGCGGCCGATGGCTCGTCGTAGCATATCTCGAACACGCTCATCAGCCTGCGTCCCAAGAATATCTTCTACCACCATGAGGGTGGATTGGATCGTGGCAATAGGGGCTTTCATTTCATGGCTGGCATATCGGAAAAAAGTGGTTTTGGTTTCGTTGATTTCCTGGAGCTTTTGATTGGCTATTTCCAATTTATTACGTACCCGGCGATGGCGCTCGGTCACGTTTTGAGCCAGATAGGCAGAAACAAGCATCGTAATCACAAAAATAAACCAAATGGCAATGACAATCCTTGAATCCTCTGATAGGTGGATATCATTGAAGAAACAAATATGATTGAGATAGATCGATTGTTCCAGAAGCAGAAGACTTGAATACAGCGCTATGACCAATAATGAATAGAGATAAGAGAATCCTCCCGGGAAAATGATACTGGCCAGAATAATATGGAAAACATAAAAAAATGAGAGCGGGCTCTCTGCGCTCCCCGTAAGATAAATGAGTACAGTAAGCATGAAAAGATCTACAACCATCTGTACATTGAGCAGGGTGACCAGTCTTGACATGGCCAACTTCTTTTTAACCGAGGTATAAGCCAAGTAAATCAGGTTACACACGACCAGACTGAGACCCACAATACCTATCCATAGAAGACTACGGCCCGGTCCCAGCTGGATGGTTTCAAGTAATATTACACCACCAAAAAGTCCTAGAATAGCATACCAGCGAAGCCGTATCAGCCATTTGTTACGCCTGAGCATGGAGGGTTTTGAGAAGGTTGGCGTATCTGGGAATAATGCCATAGCTTACCGTTTAATCTAGAGAATGTTACTGACTAGGCTTTTATGTGTTGATGCACCACATCGACCAGATTTTTCGGATTGACGGGTTTTTCCAGAAAAGCGTCAACAGGTAGAAAATCTGCATCCTTACCGGGGTCAAACTGAAATCCAGTCTGATTGCCAACGGCAGTTAACATCACAATGGGCGTATCCTTGATTGCGTTGTCTTCGCGTATTTTATAAGCCACATGAAAGCCTTCATCCATGGATGACATCATCACATCCAGGATGACAAGATCTGGAGTTTCAGCGCGGATTTTCTCCAATCCCTTATCTCCATCCTGTGCGTCAATTACTTCGTATCCAGCCGCTTCCAGCGTACTTCGCATGGCTTCAACCAAATCAAAATCATCATCTATAATCAATACTTTTTTTGCCATTTTGTATTTTTCCTCCTCAGCGTGAACGCCAATCAAGATAAACTGGTCTGCAACTCAGTTTGTCAACTGGAACAGTTCATCATTAATTTTTTCAATGGCTAAACTCATGGCCGCTTGGACAGAGCTCGAAAGTTTGCCATTAAATTGAATAGAATCCGGTTCAATACCAATGATTTTCAGATCAGTTGGAAGCATATGCAAGGATTCTGCCATATCAAGTGTTTCAGCTAACCCCAACCCATGGAGCGAGAGTGGATCAGTGTCCAAGATCAGCTTTCTTTCAAGCGGTCGAAATGTGACCAGCGAGCCTGGTGCTTTTCCCATCCGGCAAGCATCTACAAGCAGTATGTGCTCGCGACCTGCCAGATACTCAAGAATTCCTAAAGCATCACTGCCTGCATCGATCAACTCCAACTGCGAGGCAGACACCTTCGAGAGCTCATCGATGAGTAGCGGACCCACTGCATCGTCACCACGGAGCCTGTTGCCAACACCAATTACTGTCAACACCGTCATCAGAATTATTCTATGAAATCTACTTCTAACATATGGACTGAACATGAGATACAGGGGTCATATGCCCGGACCAACATCTCAAGATTGAGTGTAATTTCCGCCTTTGTCTTGTCTATAATTTGAGGCACCAATTTCAGCATATCATCATCGATATTGGCCAGGTTTTGGCCAGTGGGAATAATACAATTCGCTTCGATGATATTGCCTTTATTATCATAGGTATAATCGTGAAAAAGAATTCCCCGGGGAACCTCAGTGGATCCTATCCCCCGACCATAGCGGGTTGGAGATTGATTGGGTTTCTCATTTTTGAGACCATTCTCGATGAGCTTATCAATGATGCGAACGCTATCAAGAATACAATGAACCGCTTCAACCACCTGAGCAATGGTATTCATGTAGGGATTGAAACAATTTGGCTTTAGACCCATGGCTGCGGCTGCAGCGTGCGCTTCTGGACCCAATTGAGCATGGTTGTTGTTCCAGCGAGCCAGGGCGCCTACAAAATAGGAACTTCGATTGAATTTGGCGTGTTTTGAGGTGCTGTGATTGACCACATATTCATTGGTTACTTCAAGATAATTTTTCACAGCTGTTGCTCCCGAATCTGAAGAGAAGATATCCCCTTCATAGAGCGCATATTCAGCTGGATGTTTTAACGAAATATATTCTGTCTCTCTTTCAAACTGGGGAATAGCACCAGCAAGTGCCTTCATGGTTTCCACAGTTTCCAGACCATCAGGGAGGGCTTCCTCAAGCAATTTGCGTTTGATCTCCAGCAACTCTGCTTTTTCTGGTATCCTGGAAAAACCGCCGGGTACGGGTGTTATGGGATGCACCGCCCGACCAGAGACGATATCACCGATATCATTGGCCACGCGTTTCATACGAAGGGCACGCAGAACCACGTCTTTATGGGTAGCAATGAGAGGAAAAACACTGCCTACCTTGAGGAAGTCTGGTGCTGCCAGAAAATAGGCATGTAAAACATTGGATTGGAGGGTGGCTCCATGAACCAGTAATTTTCTAAGAAGTCTGGTTTGCTCTGATATCTCCAGGCCGAGAGCATCCTCTGTCGTCACCAGGGATGTTAGCTGATGACCTAATGAACAGATGCCGCAAATTCTGGATGTAATGATGGCTGCTTCGTGGAAACTGCGACCCTTCATCATGGCCTCGAAAAAGCGAGGGGGCTCCACGATACTCAAGTGAGCCTTTTCCAGGACTCCATCCTTCATATTGACGATGATATTTCCATGACCTTCCACTCGGGTAAGGTGGTGGACTTTTATATCCAGGTCGCGACTCATAATTGAACCTCATTTGCATTGAAAAGCAGCATACGTTTTTTGGCCTCATCAAGACTGATCCCGTGGTTGGTCATTAGATCCAACATGCCACTCAGGTTGGGATTATCCAGTATTCCACGGCAGCCAGTACAAAATTGACCAAAGCTGGGACAGATTGCATCGCAACCACCGCGTGTGATGGGTCCAAGACAAACCATGCCACGATTATAGAGACATTCATTTTCTTTGAGTTTACACTCAACACAGACTGGTGAATTGTATTTTTGAGGTTGTTTCCCGAGGACTAACGCAATCAGTAATTTTAAGAAATCCTGCTGAGTCATGGGGCAGCCACGGACCTCATAGTCAACCTTGACAACAGCGGACACGGCCATGGCAGGTAGGGTGGCAAACAAATACTTGTCATCGCCATATACGGTTTCACGTACCTGATCAATGGGATGAAGATTTTTCATGGCATTGACACCGCCACTCACGGCGCAAGCGCCCAGGGCCACCAGAAAGCTCGATCTGCGACGGATGTCGTGGATGCGTTCAACGCAGGATGGCGAGGAAATTGAACCCTCAATAAAGGCTATATCATAATGATCCGCTTTGTCATCCATGGCTTCTCTAAACTCAACAATATCCACATGTTTCAAAATATCGAGCAGATCATTTTCCAGATTGAGTTTGTTGAGCTGACAACCCTCGCAGCTGGTGAAATCGAAGAAAGCGACTTTTGGTTTCATCATAGTGCCTCCGCCAAGGGTTTGATGTCGGAATAATTAAAAACGGGACCATCCTGACAACAGTAAACACCATTGATCTGACAGTGACCACATTTTCCCACACCACATTTCATTCGACGCTCAAGCGACAGGTAAATCTGGTCATCTGGTAGTTGCTTGGATTTTAGGGACATTACCACGAACTTGTACATGACCGGGGGCCCGGTTATCGCTGCGATTGTCGTACTGGTTTGTAAATCCAGAGTGGGAATCAAGGTTGTGATCACACCAACATGACCTTTCCAGCTAGCATCGCCTCTGTCCACCGTAATGTGCAACTCGACATCATCTCTTGAAGTCCATTCAGCGAGTTCTTCCTGAAAAAGCAGCTCCGAGGGTGTTTTGGCACCATAGAGAATGATCAGTCTGCCAAAATCTTTTCGATTATCCAGAACATAGTTGATCAGTGATCGAAGCGGTACAAGGCCGATTCCGCCAGCAACGACAAGGATATCCTTCCCAAAAAGTTTTTCCATGGGATAGCCCTTGCCAAAGGGTCCCCGGATACCCAGTACATCGCCCTGCTTATATTTTTTCAGTACATTGGTCAGCATACCAACCTGACGGATGCACAGCTCAAAACTGCTATGTTTGGAGGGTGAACTCGAGACTGAAATCGGTGCTTCCCCAATTCCAAAAGCAGATACTTCAACAAATTGTCCAGGTGAATGGCCAAGACTCTGCCCGTTGGGCATTTCCAACTCGTACCATTTTTCCATATCCGTAATCTGTTTTGCCCCAGTTACCTTGCACATGGTTGGGAAATAGAGATCAACCGCTTCGTGTGATTCTACATCTTGTAATCGTTTCATGAGCCGCTCTCCTATACCCGTACACTGCGAGGGAGTTGAGCTTTTTCATCCTCACCAATGAGCTCGTTTACAATGTCTGGTAGTGATATGCCGGCAGGACAAAAAGCCGTACACCTTCCGCAGCCTACACACCAGGGCAGTCCCTCTTCGTCAGTTATGTATTTAAATTTTCGGAACAGGCGATGTCGGGTGCGATTACTGGTTTTTTCTCTGAAATTTTCACCTCCTGCCACCTCAGCGAAAGCGGCAAGCATACAGGAGTCCCAACTCCGCTGACGCATCCCGTCTTCTGCTGTCACTGTTACTTCATCATTGACATCAAAACAGAAACAGGTTGGGCAGGTCAGGGTACAGGCGCCACAGCCCACACAGCGGGAGGCTACTTCAGCCCAGATCGGGGAGTTGTAGGCATACTGGAATACGCGGGGCAGTCTATTGTAATGATAACGAATTTTTTTCTTGAAACTACGCCCCTCAATCACCTCAGGGTTGGTACTCTCAATATACTCAAATCCCTTAAGAAGAGCCGCACCATTCTTAGAAAGGACGTACACTTGAAAATCACCCTCTATCTCATTTAGGAATAGATCAAAACCTTCCATTTCCTCGATGGTAATTCCAACACTCTCGGAAAAATGAAATTCATCAGGATGAAAAGAGATCCCAACAAAGCGTGAGCTTTGACGGCGCCTGAAGTAATTTGATTCAACCTTACCGGAAAGCATGCTGTGATCGAGACGCAGGATGGATTGCATTTCATAACTATGAACGCCGAAAAACAACCGGGGTGAGATTTCAATCTCAACTGGAGTAAAACTGGCATCTTTTAATGAGAAATTCAGCATCGTTTCCACCGGTGGCAGGAACATCTTTTTTAGGGGTAACAGTGTGCGGTTGTAATCCAGAATTACCTGGCTACTGTCTTTCACCACCTCAAATGTGTATGAAACTTCACCCTTGCTGTGGGGCGCTACAACTTCACCAAAACCTCCAAGATGATCTATGAAAGCGGGGACATCAGACCGTAATAGAGAAAAACACTCCATAATGGTTTCCTTGTATATTTAATTGGTTGGCAATACTTACAGCGTTCATCGTAAAGCTTACATTTGCAAAGCACATGCCAACATATCACTTTCCTAATAACAATTATTAATCTTATCATGCTTATTTGTCAGGGTCAGTAAAGCACTTTGTTAAAGGCTGATTTTGATCAATTCAGCACTTTGTAATAAGTTTATTTACACATTATATGCGTTATGACATGTATTATGGAAACGTCTTTAGGAAGAGGGCAGGATAGATCCAAGTGTTGTGTTTCTGTTTTTGAAGCCGGGCTTTTGAACTGGATGAAATGAGGGGGGTTAGTTAAGCGAGATATAGTCCGTAGATTTTGGATCGATGCGCTTAAATAGCTCTATGGTTTCAATTTGATCATCAATATGCCAGAGAACACGATTAGCCCTGGCCCGGATAGAGTCCATTGCCAGCAATGAATAATGCTCACCGTTTTTAAGCGGCAACGTCTTAGCAACGAGGTTAACCAGTGCCACGAATGATTCCTGTTCCCTCAGAATTGGACTAAAATCCAGATCAATAGGAGCCTGTTCAACCAGATAGTTTAAGCGTAGCAGCAGGTCCTGGCGCTCATCTTTGAAATCATTTTCTCGATCAGTTTCCGGTAGTTCTGTCATTTCAGCAACTCGATAGGGATTGTCCTTGACCATCTCACCAAAGCCTACCCGGTACAGACCCTCAAGCACAATGTTATAATGTCCATTCTCCAGTTTCTCATAGGACTGTATACGGCCAAGGCAGCCCACAGGCTGTATCCCAGGATTTCCATAGTAATCCTCTTCATATCCCGGTTTCAAGACACCCATGGCTAAGAGACCATCGCCCTGGAGAACGCTTTCGATCATTTCAACATATCTGGGCTCAAAAATGTGGTAACTCGCTGTTACCTCTGGGAAAAGATTAACAGATGGAAGCGGAAAGATAGGAGCGTACATGGTTTCGTCTAATCGATCAATTGTCGAGATGTATACCGGGAGGCGCTGCAATTTTTAAAACGGTCAATTGCTCATCATTCTCATTGATGATCCCCGAACTAACGCCCATTTCCACCAAGACTGACGTATTCCGGGTCAACACCAGAACCTCATCACCAACTTCAAATACACCCTCCCCTCTCAGAACAAAATAAATGATATCTGAAATGGGTTCAACTCTTGGTGATAGGTATTGATGTGAATTCAAGAGCAACACATCCATTTGCAATTGGTCGCTTTTGAACATTGAACTAACTCGAGCAGCTTCTTCCGAGAAGTGAGCTACTTGCTTAAGGTCTACTACACTATTTTCCATTTGTCATCTCTATTACTTTATTAACGAGCTTTTCAATTCCAGTGGCAGCTTCACTGATGCGAACATCCAGCATGTAAGCCGGGGTCGAAACAATCCTGCGCTCTTCATCAACGACAAAGTCTTCGACAGGACAATTTACATGGATTCCACCCATTTCATTTATGGCTGTAGCCGTATCGGCGTCTGATCCAATGGTTAAGCTTGCATCAGCTCCATAAATATGTGGAATCAGGGTCGGAGAAATACACACGAAACCCATGGGTTTCCCAGTTGCTGCGAATGCTCTCGCAAACTGCAAAACATCTGTCTGGACAGTACTATCAGCACCTTTTACGGCAAAATCGGACAAATTTTTTGCGGCACCATATCCACCGGGGAAAATAACTGCATCAAATTCATTGGGATTTGCCAAGGCAATATCTATTACATTGGTTCTGGCGATTCGAGCAGCTTCAACCAGTACATTTCGTCGCTCGCCTTCACTGACTTCACCTGTGAGATGATTCACAACGTGCAGCTGTTCTATATCCGGCGCCATGCACTGATAGCTGACACCTGCCCTATCCAGGCTGAGCATGGTGATCACACTTTCCTGAATTTCAGCACCATCCAAAAATCCCGATCCTGATAGAACCACAGCCACTTTAGTCATCATTTGCTCCCCTCGGTTTACCAGTCAAAGGCTGAGGTATCAAAATCGTCCTCTCTAGTGGCTTCCGCCTGGGGTTGAATCCATATCTCTTCCCCCCTGATGGCAAGTGGATAGGAGTCCAGGGATGTCCAGCTGGGCTTGATACCTTTTCCTGTCGTTATATTATACTTCCAACCATGCAAGGGACAAGTAACACTGTCCCCTTGTCTTTCACATAGCTCAAGTTTGAATCCGTTGTGTTTGCAAACACCAGAACGAGCTATAAAGCGATTGGATGTGTGAAAAATGGTGATTTCCATACCATTCAAATTCACATTCTTCGCACCGTCCTCCGGCACATCTGATGCTAAACAGGCAAACTTATACTCAATCTCTGGCATGGGGCTCCCATTTTCCGCTGGTAAGTTTTTCAGCCCAGAATAGACCTACCATGGTTTTCGCATCGGTGATTTCCCCGCGCCGGAGCATTTCCATAGCAGTATCCAGGGGCATTTCAATGATTTCCAAAAACTCATCTTCATCACGATCAATCTGTTTCAGTTTTAAATCTCTGGCTGCAAAGACGGCCATTTTTTCATCGGCATAGCCAATGGCTGGATAAAGGTGACTGAGAAAGATCCATGTATCCGCCGCATAACCTGTTTCCTCCAGCAGTTCTCGCTTACCTGTTGTAAGAAAATCCTCGCCGGGATCTGTTTTTCCGGCTGGCAATTCATAAAAGATTTGAT
>JABMOT010000124.1 GCA_013202385.1 Fidelibacterota bacterium | reverse complement strand
TGGTTTTACCGTGATCTACGTGACCGATCGTTCCTACGTTCACGTGAGGTTTGTCGCGGTTAAATTTTTCTTTTGCCATTTTTAGCTCCTCTAGGCCTTTCTTTAGCCTTTAGACTTATCAAATATTTTTTCAGCGATATTGTCTGGAATTAACACGTAGTGATCAAACTGCATACTAAAGACAGCACGACCTTGTGTTAATGATCTTAGATCCGTCGCATACCCAAACATCTCTGACAGGGGGACAAATGCAGTAACTACCTGAGCATCCTTCCGTGGATTCATTCCTTGAATCATTCCACGACGCGAGGAAATATCTCCCATCACATCGCCCAGATACTCTTCAGGCACCACAACCTCAACAGCCATTGAAGGCTCCATGAGTCTTGGGTTTGCCTTTTTACAGGCAGCCTGTATAGCCATGGATCCAGCTATTTTAAACGCCATTTCAGATGAATCGACTTCATGATAGCTTCCATCATACAGCTCCACGCGTACATCCATAATGGGATATCCAGCGACAACACCATTCTTTAGTGCTTCCTGCATACCCTTATCAACGGCAGGTATATATTCCTTTGGAATAGACCCGCCAACTATCTTGTTTTCAAAGTGATAACCCTTGCCAGCTTCGTTTGGCTCAACGCGAATCATGACATGACCGTACTGACCCTTACCACCTGTCTGGCGGGAAAATTTCGTGTTTTGCTCAACCTTTTCCGTGATTGTTTCAACAAACGCAACCTGGGGAGCACCTACACGGGCATTGACCTTAAATTCGCGTAGCAGACGATCAACAATGATCTCGAGGTGAAGCTCACCCATGCCACGTATAATGGTTTGTCCTGTTTCGTGATCAACATGTACGAAAAATGTGGGATCTTCTTCAGAAAGCTTGGATAGGGCTACAGTCAAGGCGTCACTGTCTGCTTTTGATTCAGGCTCTATAGCAACTGAAATAACAGGTTCAGGAAAATCCATCGATTCCAGAACAATAGGATGCTTCAGATCACAGAGTGTATCGCCAGTGCGAGTATTCCGCAGACCGATAGCGGCTGCAATCTCACCAGCATATATTTCGTCACGCTCTTCACGTTTTATTGAGTGCATAATCATCAACCGGCCAACGCGTTCTTTTTTACCACTTATACTATTTAGAACTGAGTCACCTGTCTTTACTGAACCTGAATAAACACGGAAGAAAGTAAGTTTGCCAACATATGGGTCGGTCATGATTTTGAAAGCAAGTGCCGCAAAGGGCTCAGAATCAGAGGCTTTACGGTAAAGTATCTTCTCATTATTGTCTATATCATGACCTTCAATGGGAGGTAAATCCATAGGTGATGGTAAATAAGCGATAATTGCATCAAGCAGTCGCTGGACACCTTTATTCTTGAAAGCAGAGCCTACCATGGTAGGAATCATTGAGCCATCCAAAGTAGCAGCGCGAATCGCCTTGGCTATTTCTTCTGGGTTCAGTTCAATACCCTCAAGATATTTTTCAAGCAGAGAATCATCGTAACTTGCGACTTCTTCAATTAACAGGTGACGATACTCTTCGGCCTTCTCAACCATATCTTTGGGGATTTCGCTATATTCAAAATGAGCTCCGAGGGAGCTATCATTATAAAGAATTGCTTGCATTGAGAGGAGGTCGATAATACCGGTAAATAACTCGCCAGCCCCTATGGGAAGAACTATTGGGACGGGGTTAGCACCCAGACGTTTTTTTATCATGTCAAGTACATGATAAAAAGCAGCACCCGTGCGATCCATTTTATTAACAAAGGAGATTCTGGGAACACCATATTTATCAGCTTGACGCCAAACCGTTTCGCTTTGAGGTTCTACACCCCCGACAGCGCAGAACAGTGCAACGGCACCATCAAGAACGCGCAAACTGCGTTCGACTTCAGCGGTGAAATCAACATGCCCTGGAGTATCAATAATATTTATCCGGTGATCTTTCCAAAAAGCAGTTGTAGCGGCTGAGGTAATTGTAATTCCTCTCTCTCGCTCTTGTTCCATCCAATCCATGGTTGCAGCACCGTCATGAACTTCGCCAATGCGATGCGTACGGCCTGTATAATACAGAATTCGTTCTGTCGTAGTGGTTTTACCAGCATCGATGTGGGCCATGATGCCAATGTTTCTAACGCTATTTAGATCAGTATTTTTCAAAGTTTAC
>JABMOT010000015.1 GCA_013202385.1 Fidelibacterota bacterium | reverse complement strand
GGATCACTGAGATCTACCAGAAATATCCCGTTCTCCCCACAACTTAGAATTGCAATATCATTCCAGAGGCTGATTTGTTTGACCCAACCCCCAACTTCAATGTCAGCCATATGGGTCAGGCTGCTATCACCTGAACCCAGTGAAAAAACACCCATACCGGCCCAATTATTGGCACTGAGCAGGTAATTGTCAAAAAATTTGACTTCCAGTGCCTCCCCTGGCGTATCCAGGGTACTTAATGTATCCAGGTTTACGCCATCCAGCCTGTAGAGGCCGATTCCCAGTTCGTCGTGGGAGATGGCCATTAAATTGTCACGTAAATCAATCCCAAGATTGACTCCCCCTGTTGAGGAGCCAACATTATTCAGCTCCCAATAATGAAAGGCTGGTGACGGATTGAATCTACGGTTGAAAAAATACTGCTTTAATCCGTCATTAGAGGTTCGGTCAATGACATAGAGGGCAACAAGACCCTCATTTACTGCTCTGGCAACAAAATCCTCATTGGCACCGCTGCCAAAAAGACCTTCTTCAAAGATACCAATCCAGATGCTTTGAAGGATATAAACTGAATCAAAACCTGTCAGCTCGGGGTTTAATGTCTTGTGAAACCCGCCAGATTTGTCAAATGAAAACAGGATACGGGATTCAGGCTCCACCAGGACGCGTAAAGCCGGATCACCGCTGAATTGATGGGCAAAGACCAGGACTGGATCGGCCGCCGATTGCTCCTGCCATATTTGAATACCTGCTTGTGATGCAGCCACAAAAATCATATCATCGTGGACATCAACGTCGCGAGCATAGCCCACTGTCTCAAGGACATCCACCAGGCTCACTGAAACTGCTCTTGATGTTTCAACAGGATCAGGTTTTAGACAGGCTCCCAGACTAAGAATCATCAAAAGGACAAACAGGGGCATTAATATTCTTTTCATAGTGCTAACGTAACTCATGTTAATGATTAATTAAAAGTACATGTCTATAACGGATTTAAAGCCAAAACTGATCCCAAACCAATAGCGGGAGAATGATTTTAGATCACGAATGGCTGGATCAATTGAGTCCACCTGTCTTTTACGGTAACCAACAAAGGGCTCCACAATCAATTTTCCACTTAAGTTTGGTAAAAACGTGGCATCCACCCGGAACTCTTCCTGGAAGCGCCCTGAATGGAGGGGATCATCCGCCTGTTCGCTGTGATAGGCGCGCTGATCATAGCGGGTAGCCAGCCGTAACTTGTGTTTCCCGGGCAGACTGAAGGTAAATGTGGGATGAATATTGAAATATTCATAGGATCGATCTAAATCGTCAATCCTGTTATCATTTTCAGCGACACCATACTGCAGGTTTGCGGTTATGCTCAGAGCGTCAAATTGTCCAATCCGGAATATCAATCCGCCCTCCAGCATATGCAGATCAAAGTGTGAGAAGGGCGCTTGGTAAATCTCGTTGCGGACATTGAGCTGATATTCAACCCTATTCTTTCTAGAGAGGCGATGCTCCAAACCGAGCCAGACACGGTTGCTGCCAAAATTACACACTTCTCTGGAAGAGATCTGGGTTCCCGGATTTTTAAACAGGTAGTTCCGCAGGTAGTATTCAGGTAAAAACCAATAACCTATGTTAAAAAACCGATATTTCCCCAATGATTGGGTGATGTCCACTGAGTAGGTCTGATAGTTACGTTGCCGGATATCCAGGTAAAAATGACTATTCATAGTGGAATTGAGCTGGGTTTTGCGACCGGCGAAGAGTCTGGGGGCATAAATAATATTAGCAGAAAGCGTGATAACCTTGCTGGATGAATTGGTGATCCCACCAAGATATTCAGCATCGGTTGCTGCCTTTTTTAATTCCACAGACGAGAGATTTAAGGGATTACTCTGAAAACTCGGTGAAACACCGATTTCATAAAATACAGGAGCAACCAGTCGCGATGACAGGCTTTGAGAAAAGAGCGGCGCCCATACCAGGACGATAACCAGGAGCTGGCGCACTAATTTCCTGATATTTGGGTTAATTTGACAAAGACCTGTCGCTCCTCGTCAAGGAGTTTCAGTTTAATCTCATGCATGCCCTTGCCCAATTTAATATCACAGCTACGCCATCTCCCTGATACAACGTCATCTTGACCCTCCACTCGAGTTTGCCCTGAACGGGATGTTGAGAAATAGTAGGTTCCCAGAACCTTCCCATTATCCAGGACCTGGAGACGATAATCTTCCTCGCGGCCCATTTGTGGGTCAAATCCCAGACGTGTCATGATTTCAAGATTCGCAGGTCCTTCCATAGTGACAAACAGTGGATGATCCTTCTTCAAGGGGTAGTAGCTTATGGATTTTCCATTGGATATGAGCTTGACTGGACTTTGTTCTGACAGAGCATCGACCCGTTTTCGTTTACCTTTGACACCGCCCTCAGCTTCCAGCACCCGTACGAGCACAGGGTTAGATTTCTTTTTTGGTCTCAGTATGATCTCATTGACACCCGCGGGAATATTGATAAAATCTTTTGCAAACTTCGAATAATAATGATTGGGATGCTCTGGTGATTTTACGCCCTTGCTAACTTTTTGCTGATGTTGGGCTACGAGGGGTTGATTCCCATTGAGCTGAATTT
>JABMOT010000014.1 GCA_013202385.1 Fidelibacterota bacterium | reverse complement strand
CTCCTTACTTGTTGATCTGTAACCATCCGGATCTCCTCATTCTGATCCAAACAGTCTATCATTATTGCCCTTTACAAAACGGGAATAATAACTGTCGTCAACTGGGTGTTTCTAATGTCGTTCATCATTTATTGCATACTTCCATGAGAGGTTAGCTTAATAAACTCACTTTCCAAAAGCAGTAATCAATGTGCTCTGCCAAGGGCACGTATCAGGTCCAGAAAGCGCCAATCTCTCACTATCATAATTCTGCACTGCTTAGCAGGAGTATCCGCTTATCGGTTCAACTCCCAAAAGGCATCGGAGGTTCTTTATTTCAACGGCATTCATCAACTGGATAAACGGTTACCTTTCCAGGGATATTCTTTTAAAGTCATCTCCTAGCATTTCAAACTTCTTGCGGAATAAAAATGCCACATTTTCATTTGCTGTTGCAAAAAATACCTGTCGGTCTTTGTTGGAAATGGTAATCTGTCTTAAATAGTCAATAAACGAGAGAATATTTAAATCATCAGTGAAAGATACCGGATCATCAAATATCATCATGTCAGGACCATTTTTTAATTTATTATTTAAGGCTAAAAACACAGATAACGCAAGTGCAGATCTCTGCCCTGAACTAATTTGATCGACGCCTACTTTCACCGAGTTATTCTTAATTAATTCAATTTTCCCTGCTGATAATGACAACTCCGAAAATTCATTAGGGCTATGTATAGCAATGAATATATCTTGTATTTCTTTTCTATTGTCGGCAATAAATTTCTCAAAATATTCATCCTCACTATAATTATTCGCTATATCTGAGAATACTTGTAAAGCATCCATCAATCTTTTGTTTTCCGCACTCAATTTGCTGATTTTGGGCTCATTTATTTCAATAGTATTTTTGGCACTTTTTGAGATGACACCTGACTCTGCTTTGTGCTTTTTCTCATCCCTAATTTTATTCATCAACTGTTGATGCCTTTCAACCTCTTTATGGAAGATTCTGAGATCAGCTGATTCCGCAATTTTCAAAATATACTCATTGTCTAATTCGTTTAAATAATATTCAAGATTCGAGTTTCTATCCTTAAGAATGCTTGTATCTGCTGATTCATAGACCTCACGATCATACGTCATCAGCATATTTTCAATTCTCTCCTCATTATCCGCTATGGTTATTTTGTTTTTTTCGAAATTTTCCAAAGCCTTGGATAATTGTTTTTGTACTTTTTCTATTTTTTTTTGTAACTGCGTTTCATCCTTGATAATCCCAAAGTCAGTTTCAGCTGGCAGGGACTCATTTAGCTGGTGGTATTCCTCTTCTCCTAACCCCTCCAATGCGAATTTCTCTTTCATTCCCATTAATTCAGATAGGCGGTCTTTGTGTTGATCTAATTGTCCAAGATATTTTGATATTCTGCTAAGAAGTTCAGAAGTAGATAAAGGTGAATCCAAAGATATTTCATCGATCAATGCCACAACCGATTTGACATTCCTAAGGGAGTTAATATGTTCGCTGCTAGCCCCATACTTCTCTTCAATCATTTTGCGATTGGAAATCATATCCGTAAGAATATTACTCGAAGCAAACTTTTCCCCAATATTATCAATTCGGGTCCGTAAATTCGCCGAAGATGTGTATTTTGCCTTACACATAGGGCATTCACATGCATCAGGATTGAGTTTAAGGTATTCAAGACCTTGATATTTTATTTGGCTTTCAATACTCTGAAGATCACTTAAGGTTTTTTCGTAATCTTCTATTTTTCTCGAGTATTCTTCCAATTTTTTACTGTGGATTTCCTTTTGGTTTAAAAGTGAGTCTATCAATTCCTCAATATTCATCTCTTGTTCTATAAATGGTAAAATATTGATATCCTGATATTTTGATGTTGTCTCCTCTAGAATAGCTATCTTGCCATTTTCAAATGCTATTTTGTCACTTAGACCAACAATGTCACCGATAATTTTCTTGGAATAATACGGAGATAACTTCTTTAATATTACTAAACTTGATTCGAGAGACTGTATCAAGTTCTCCAATTCATCATTTTGACTTTTTGCTATCTTGATAGCTCTTTTACATTTTGAGACATCATCAAGAATGCTGCTTATGACACTCTTTTCTTTTGATATTGAATTTTTGCTAAGCGATTTTAGAAAATTGAGATCCTTTATTATGGAATTCAGTAAGATTTCGACTTCTGATAATTCTGCACAAAATGTATCTAAATCATCATTTACCGATTTGGGGATCGTTCGGTTCCAATTCATTGAATGAAGTGATTTCTGAGCAACTAAATATGATTTCTCTGCACTCTTTTCAAGTTGGTTATTCTCATTCAAAATGGATTTCGCTTCATTCACATTTTTTTGAAGCATGTCAATATCTTTCGTTCTACTCCGATTTTCACTCTCCAACTTTGATTTATATTTATCTATTCGATTTTTAATGTTATTAAGCTCTTCACCAAGAGCGATATCTTGGAAAGCTTTTACCACTTCGCCTTGATCTTTCTCCTTGGTTAGTCTGAATGCAGCATCCGTATTGAAAAATGTATATCTATTAAAATTGTTATTAAGGTTTGATTTAATTAGTGCACTTGCACCACCATACCATGCCCTATCTCTTTCTCGAAGAATCTCGAATTTTTTTGGACTTGACTCAAGTTTCTCAATCTTATCAAACACTCCGCAAATTTTGTATTGGTCTCTAGCCTCACTTCTGGCTGTCTCCCCAGAAAGCAAATATTCGATCCCCTCGAGCAGCGATGTCTTCCCAAAGCCATTCGCACCTTCGATTAGATTTACCTTTCCAAAATTAAATGGTTTGTCACTCTTAGGATATTCCCGAAAATGGCCAAGATCGATACTTTGAATATTTCCCAGATCAGTTACATGTTTTTCTTGTTTTTTGTTGCGTGTTACCGACCTGTTTTTATGGTAGACTCCACCAATGATATTTCTGACTCCTTTGGTAATAGGAGTCTTATCAGAAGCCACGCATTCAAGGTTATTTTTCTCAAGAATCCCTCTCCAGATGTCTGCTAAGTCCTCACTTAGTCCTGATACATTTTCTCTACCTGTGCCATTAATCTGGTTAAGCCATTTACCTATATCTTTATAGTCAATGACATATTTTCTAGCATAATCTTCATTGCGCTCAATTGTGCTTCGCAAGTCCGGATCGACATTTTTTTCAATTATAAATGCCAAATAATAATTCCATTGCATCATTCCAGCATGCGAATAGTAATCATTAGAGAGTAATTGCTTAGAATATTGCTCTATATCGATGTTATTTAAGTCGTTAGCATAATTAAAATAAATGTATTGGTATGGTTTATTATTGTACATTTTCTGGCATCTCAGCACTTTGCCAGGGAAAGTCTCAACTCTTTCATAGTAATTTGAGAGCTGTTTTTTTAAGGTACTAGTGTGAATCATGATTCGGCATTTTCTTAAATGAGGTTGGATTTTTGCTTGAATTGTCTCTAATCTTAGGGGCAGATCGGTCATATTCCGGTTTGATCATCGCGCCATCTATATACCAGATTAATATTCTTTTCGATTTATTTGCATTTTCACAATTTATCGATTTTGAAATATCATTTTTTATCTGTTTTACTCTGCTAAGCGGCATATCGCCCGCCCAGACTAAACATGCCGGGATATTACTGGAGCCAACGACATTGTAGCTGAGTTCATCACTATGATATCTTACCTGACAGTTATTTTTCAAGTCAGTCACATTGCTATCTGAAGGAATGTTATCTGGGTCTTCAAATCTGTTTACTAGCGATTTGTATTTGCTTAATAAAACATCCTTATAGGCCCTGGTTTCAGGATCTTGGATCAAAGTTATTCTATGTGATTTTTCATCATTCAACATTTCGAATAACGCATTTTCGGTTGGCTTAGTCCACTTTGGAGAGCCGATCTTTCCCGTTGATAAAGAAAGCAATCTTTCCCGATTGATAGCAGGTATAGTATCGTTCAGGAAATACTCAAACTCATCACCAATCAATTCGCATGAATCTCTTAGCTCACTGTTGTCAATTTCGTTAACATCAACAAATTCATCATTATTCCACTTCCATATTTTCAGCATTTTGGGACCCCGTCTTGCTCTGTTTTGCTGAGCAGACATAGATCTTTGGGAAGCTTTGAAATTCTCATACAAAGTTAGTTCTAAACTGTAATTCAGAACAAATATACCTGCTCTGGCATCTTTCCAATAATGGTAATGAAGCCCTAGCTTATCATTATCCTGTATTCTTGTTTCATCGATATTTTCGGTAACTGCTGATGATTTCATGTATAGCGCAGAGTTACTAGTTGCTATTTCGTTCCCATTTATGCTACTGCCAATTGCCCAATTTAAACAGATAAGATCAATAACTGACTCTGCCATGTTGTTGTACATGGAGGTTCTATAATTTATAAAATTCGCTGAACGTGGATTAAAATTGAGCTGTGCGTGCAATATTAAATAGGGCATGTTTTCAAAGTTAAGCGCTCTTTGCGCTCTTTGTCTTGAATTGAATGAAAGGCTTTCGGAACAGATTAGAGTAATTAAAGAGATAGATGCAACATCATTCCGAATAATATATCGTGTACTCCCAGGCTGCATATTGTCAGCTTCATATTCAAATTCAGCCCCCATAGGTTCGGTCTTAAATTGGAAGGTTAAAACATCTTTGTATTCATCGGAAACGGTTGATTTTGATTTGAAAAAGTAGATTATGGGATCAAGAAATTTGTTCTCAGAATCTGTATAAGCTTCATTTTCAAATATCATTGTTGCATAATCATTATGATTACCAATAAATTCTTTGAATTCTTTAGGTTTTATGGATTCACAAGCAATCATCCAGATACTTCCATTCTCTGGAAGACTGTTATTTCTTAATATCTTACTGACACTGTCCCATGGACATGAATACTCTGGAGTAATTACTAAATCAACTTCTTCAGCCAATGCTTTCTCAAAAAATGCATCAAATTGAGATACAATTAGTGTTCTATTACGATTTCTTATGAATAAATCGTCGGCTCTCGACGCCTCAACTTCTCCCTTGTGTTGATATGCAAGAGTTCTGTATTGGTTCATATCAGGAATTAATACCTTGAGAGTAGGGTTGTGTAGATCCTTCTCCCTTAAAAATCTATCAATATGTTCAAAATCTACTGGCATCTTCGTTTTCTATTCTACCTCATTTTTTAGCGATCCAATTATGCCATTTGCCGTTACTTCGGACAATTCAGAAAATCCAGGATCATTCCGTATTAACTTCTCATAAATATTTTATTACACTCAGTAATTCGGTGGAAACATTTCCTTCCCATAAATCCAGAGGAATTTGTCAATCTCTTTAAGGTTATGCTGTGTTAGTTTATAAAAGTTAATGTAATCCTGAATAATGTTCTTGAATGATTTGAAGTCCTTTAGATCTTTCTCTTCAAAATCGGAGAAGTCATCACGCTTCTTATAGGCAACTAATATTTTATGAACAAAGGTATCGTAAATCGCATAATTATCTCTGTTATGCCAATTGCAATATTTCGTCGCAAATGAATAGAAATTTATCTCTTTTTTATACTTTTTCGTCTTTATTCCATGACCAGTCGCAATTTTATGAACAATTCCTAGATCACCTCTTCTGATGGCGGAATCCACCTTTAAGCTCTGTATGTGCTTTGCCATATTAAAGGTCCCAAAGATATTTGTACTATAGAGGTCATTGATAACACTAATCTTGAGTAAAATATCTTCCAGCTTTTTGTTGCCCGGGAAAGCATCAAATAGATTTACAATGGCACTATCAGCTGCAAAATACCGTTCGTCCTTATTAAATTGACGGATGTATTTGCCAACAAGCTTGTTTGTAGGGGTTTCGAGGTACATCACTATTCTCTGTTAAAAATATCCACTTTCGTCTCAAGACACTTCTTCAATGATTGATCATAGACGCCAACAGTAAACCATGAATCGGGTTTTTGATAAAAATCAAGACCGCGGCCTATTTTTACAGTCCAACCATTGTCAATCCTGATTTCCCTGTCGTGCAATCGTTTATCTGCCTGAATATCAAGTTCAATATCCAGCTCCAGCAAGCTCTGCTTGACATCATCCAGGCGGTCAGCTAATTCCCGCATATCAGTATCGTCATCATAGCTAATGATTAGAGTAATCTTTTTAACTGTGGGAGTTTTTACCACAGCTTCACAAAAGCGAACAAAGTTTTGAATCTGGTGTGTAGCTCTAATATAGGGATCTTCGATTTCAATCGACTTTGCCCCAAGCAGGTAGGGTGATATAATGGATTCATAACTATATCCAGTTGCACCGTAATGAATCGTAAAATGTTGTTCTTTGAGTTCTGGAAATCTCTCCTCAGGCTCCAATTCTACCGATTCTTCTGGTGGGATTGTAGTTGGCTCTTCCTTTTCGGGTTGTACCGGTGCTTTCGTTATCAAAGGTTCACTCGGCTTCACTGTTGACCCGGGTGCATCATGAATATTGCGCCTGGCTGGTTCCTGAGTGGCCAATGCAGCTTTAGATTCCTGGCAGAAGACTACTTTTTCATCATTCTTCCGATCAAAATACGATAGATTTATTAATGCAAATTCATCATCCGATTTGCGCTTATTCATCTGCTCCTTAACACGACGGCGTGCCTCAATGGCATATTCAACATATTCCTCGAATTCATCATCAGATGGCATTCCTGTTGGATGAAGTATTTTCAGGAACGCTGCGACTGTCTTCTTGATTCCCTTCTCATCGCGCCCCTCGACAGCACTTCCCAGCCTAATGCGCTTGCTCACCTCTTCGTAACGATTGGTGTGCTTGAGCTGATGGTGAAACGCTTCCGCGAGATAGTCTGTTATGAAACCATAATTATTGGTCAAAGAGTCACTACTGTTTTTGGGCATTTCCCAACCTGGTAGGTATAGCGCGAATCGATCCATTAATGCTAAATCAAATTCTTTTGGCAGAGGCTGGAAGAGATCATAGACTTCGGAATTCACAATTTGCTCAACAGAGAGATCCAAGTTCCCAACAAAAGCCATGGATGCATCTGCGATGACTTCAACACCCCTGGAGAACCTACCATTGGCCATAAAATCTTTCATGATCTGGATGGTGTCCTGATCCTTTACCTTGATGCCTCCGACTTCATCGAAGGCTACGGTGTCCCAGAAACCAACCAGCCCAATTTTCTTTCTCTGATTGTTATAGAATAGGGTTGCCTTTGTTGCTTGTCCCCCACTGATAAGCGTTGAATAGGGGGAGAATTCACTAAAGAAATAGGATTTCCCCGTTCCCCGCGGCCCCAATTCAATGAAACTAAAATTTGGCTCTACTAGCGGAAGCAGTCTTGCCATAAAGTGCATCTTAACTCGCTGACTCAGCCCTGCTGGTTCCAATCCAACTGAGCGTAAGATGACATCTAACCATTCATCCCTGCTAAATTCTTTGCGGCCCTCACAATACTGTTCAAAATCAAAGCGACTTAACTGAATTGGTCGTAAATCCTCTATATAGAATGCGTAGTCATCATCTTCAATTGCATTGTAGGATATGGTTACTTCTGCCCACAAGCCCCCTTGAAGAAGACGATCATTATCACGATAGAACTTTTCGCTTATGGCAACTCTTCGTGAGTCAAAATTCTCAAGAGCAGCCCAATGACGGCGGTCTTTTTCAATGTAATTAACGTGCACTTTATCAATGAATCTGTATTTGCCTTTGGTGGCTACTTTTGATTGTGCCTTATTGGCTTCATTTGGTCGCACGTAATTGTCATTAAGTGTGTCCAAGACGGCCTCGAGACCTGCTTGAATTTCTGCCGCATCATCGCTGGCGCAGTACCTGGCTAACAGAAATTCCAGCACAAAGGTCGGAACATTCGTCCCTTTTTTTATGCGGTGCACTAAGTCTTTCCGGAGAACTTTTCCCTCAAAAATTGAATTTAGCTTTTGATCTAATTTATCCATATTACACCGTATAGTCAGTTTGCAGTTTGATTTGAGAGTAAGCTGCCATTGTCGAAGGATTAAGTGCCTTGATTGTAAACTTTCCTTCGAATTCCATGCTCATCTTAATTGTCACCTGAATTTCTTCACCAGGGGTAAGCGTTAATGTTCCTGTAGCAGGATTCACAATTCCACCCGGTTTTGCTTCACCAACCACATTGCCCTCGCTATCGTGGGCTTCCAAGAGTATCTCAAAATCCTCATCTTTGGGAAACAGGCTATCGGTGCCAATGCTAATATCAATAACCGGTAGTCTTGTTGTGATCCGTGTGGCTCCATTTTTATAACGGAGAACGGCTGTAACCTCATTTGATTCAGCTTTGGTAGTCTCACCAAAATTGATCTGAATAACTGGGACAATACACTCTTGAAGCGAGCTGCCCCCGTGATAGTACAGCAATCCCGATCTATAAGAAGCCATGCTAAGGGGGCCGGCGTAGTTTTTATATTCGCCTTTGATACCCACTTTTTCAGCAATCATGGAATAATGGTGACTATCAGTTTCACCTACTCCCAGCATAGATCTCTCGTGAACATTGATCCAGTCTCCAGAAAGCTTGGAACAGGTATCCCCGGCACCAGCATGCGTATTCATAAAGAAACCATGATCAGTAGCAATAATGGCTTCCTGAAAGCCTGAATCTTTCAACGTCCGAATGGCAACGCGTACTCGTTTTAGTGCATTGATGATTTCTGAAGGTGCCGTATCTGGATTGTTCTCAAAATGTGAATCTATTTCCACGGATCGCAGGACTAATAAATCGGTGTCTTTTTCAATTGAAAAACGATTTCGCACAAAATCTTCTAGACGACCTTCCTGGAATCGTTTACCATACCGCTTCCGGATCAGATCCATTCGTTGAGCAACAGTTCCTACAGGTTGATCATTAATAAACGGTGTGAACCCACCATTTTTCTTCTCAAGTCTTAGCCCACCAGCTGCACCAGGTAGCAAACTTGCCATACCGACCAAGGTTGTACTAGGCAGTTGAACAAGGGCAGCAGTAATCTGAACATCTGCATCTTCAGTGAGCTGTTTTTCCAAAGCTAGACCGAGCTCATAACGAAGTGCATCCACCATAATAAAAGCAACTTTATAGCCACTGTGCTCCAGCTTTGGGGCAATATACTTATCAAATACTTCAGCATTAGATAGGCGGCCAGAAAGGGGCCAACCGCTTTGCTGGATATGTTTGGTGAAGATGAACTGCACCTTCTCGATGAGCTTGCCATACTGCTTGCGTACTTGCTCTTGAATGGGTTGCATAAGCCCCTTGCTATCTTGCCAGACACTATCCGTAACCGCTTGCTCAAACTCACGATGCCTCTGATCCACCTCCCTCAGGCTGGTCAGATAAAAATCTACTAGATCATCCATATTTTTAGCATGATCAACTAGGGTCCGCTCGTTATCCTCACAGGATTCTTTGAGTGACAATGCTGACCGTAACAAATCCCACTGAACTTGACTTTCGCCTATGCCGGTCCAAACGGACTGGGCATGATCGGCTAGGATTTGCTTTGCCCGATCACTTTCATTGTTCAATAAGGCGTCGATCGTTTGACGTAAGAATGTTCGTTCTTCAAAAGGGAAGGTATCGAGCTGACCCAAATCCTGAATATGCCCGCAAGATTTGACCAGATTTAGCTCATTCTCAACAGTGATAGCCCGTTGGATATATGTATTCTGAGTTCTACGATCATTTCGAAGTCGCTCACAGATATCTTCAATCAATGGCTGAGCGGATTTGTCTGCATGTGGGACATCGTGCAAACTGGCTGGCAAGGACACAGGTAAATCAAAAGTAAATTCACTAAACAGTAGAAAGCGCCATAGTTCATCAGCAATAGATGACCAGGTTTTCCCTTTTGTCTTTAGCTCTAGACCTATGCTTGCTTTGAGCAATTCCTTGGTTTCCGTGACCCAGCTTGCACTGTTTTTTAAAGCGGTTTGTTGAGTCTCACTAGGAGTCAGTAAGGCGAAAAGAATATCCCGTGGAGATTCAAGGTGGAGTAATGCACGTAGGTTTGGCCAATTCAGGATGCCACCAATGGCATCAATCACATCAAAACCAGGATTGGGGTCTTGGTCGAATACTGCCCTTACCTGAGTTGCATGATCTGGTTTTGCTTTTAAGCAAATACTTAAATACTGATCCCCATCTCCCTCGGGGAAAACGCTGCCACAAGCAGCGTAAAGTGAGAACGGGTCTATTTGTTTATCCTCCTCCTCGATGGGTTTGGAAGTAGGGACATAGACGAGCATCTGTTCAATTTCATGGTTTCCGATTTTTAACAGAGCATCCATTGCTTCTGATCGGCTGGTTATGCTGGAATCGCTGGTATCAATAACTGTGAGTTTATCCAGTGTCATTTCGTGACACAATTCGCGGTAGCGTCTCTCAGGATCATAAATTACAAGAACCTGGTTTTTTATTAGACGAGGTGCAAATATCTCTTCTTGAATGAATGTTTTGATACTCATTATTTCATTTCCGCCATCTTCTGCTGAATGAGTTTTTCGAGCTCGGATTCACTAAGATTCTTGGGCTGCCAATCTGTATTTGTTTTACCTGTTTTTTTTCCGCGACTAATAACTGGGAAGTCTACTTCTTCCCAGAAATCATTCTCAAAATCATGCGCTATGGCCAGACTCCGGTCTATATGGCATTTATGGAGTACGCGCTCTGGCCAGGTGCTGTAGGCAAGATGTGCCCAGTCATACTCACCCTTCTCAATCTTCTCCCAAGTCTCTTTCAGCTTTTTCTGCCAGGGTTTATGTTGAAAGAGTTTCCATAAAGGGGCTGCGGTGATCTGCACACCGTCATTCAAGTTCGGCTTCCAGAACTTCGCAATACGCAAGAGTTCATCCCGAAAGTCTTTCAATTCCGCCTCCATGTCAGACAGTTTGGAAAGTTCCTTTTCCTCACTGCTGGTTCGAGCTGATTTGTTTCGAAGTCTATTTATATCGTCAGAAACCGTTTTTAACTTGGGTTCCACAAAGTCATTTACACAGCTATAGGGCGTTTGCTCAGTCAATCGATGGTAGTATACCCATAGTGTATATGAGCCAGAAGGCGTTTGGAGTGGCCAATAAATGGGCGCTTGGCGGCGACTACTCGTTGTTGCTTTAAGATGTGCGTCAAAAAAACCAGATTGATTTGAAAAATAGCTCTCTAGTGATATTGAGTTAAAAAGAATCAATAATTCATCTATGAGCGTACCCTTTCCATTTAGCGATAGCTTTTTTGCGACCTTTTCAAATTGTTCTTTAAGTACATTCTTATCAAGAGAACATTCAATAATTGGGATTCCCAAAGCATTTGTCCCATTCGAGGCTGGAGGAAACTCAGGTATTCTTTCAAATGAATTGTAAGTGTTTTTATGAGGGTATTTATTTATATAGTCAGGATTCCAACGTCCTAATACAATACCAAAAAGTATCGAAGTCAGGTTTTCCGCAAAGCCTTCTTTTTGTCGCAGAGTCCCCAGCACATCACGTTCTCGAATTTTCTTTGCTGAATAAATGTCACCAAGAATTTCTTCCTCTAGTTCAGTGCTATCAATATTGTATATTTGATCAATATATTCATTCCACTGATTTAATAATTCGTTTGACCTTTTTATTGTGTTTTTGGATAATTCCAGATACGTCTGATACATTTCATCCAAGCACTCTCCCTCCGAAATTTGCGAAAAATATGCACTATTCTCATTAAATGAGCTTAGCCATAACAAATCATCAATTACCTGGTGTGTCTTTACAGTTAGGGTGGCTTCTAAGCCTCCGCTTACCCAAGGGAGTTGCTTTATAATCCCAGTATTAAACTCAGATGCATTTGCTTGTAACTGAACTAAAAACGTAATTAATCGTGAATTTAACCAACCAACTATGTATGCAGGATGCACCGATGATTGGCTTATGACTGCAGGACCTTTTGTGGCTATAACACAATCTTTCGGCAGGGCCCGCACACTGAATCCTTTAGCACTCCTTTTTGAGTATGTCCCTCCAGGTAGAAAATAATAGTCAGAAGCCTGTCTGCTCTGAGCTGTTTGTCCGTTCACTTGAATATTAACTGAAGCCAACTCATCAGCATTCTTACGCCGGTTTACTAGTAATGGCAATTCCGAAAAATACACTGCATATTCGCCACCTTTTGCCAAATTTTGCCATAATATGCGTTCACCCTTTTTAATCGTAATTTCACTATGCAGTCTCAGAAATCTAAAGTCATCAAATGTACATAGGCCTTGTCTAGCTGTTGCTATTCTTGGCTCAAGAGATTCTCCTGAATTTATTAAATGAAAAACTTTAATAGGCAACGAGTATAAAAATTTTACACCTGGCAAAAGATGGAAATTCTTATGGTCTACGTAGTATGTTTTATGAGATTTTGAAGTCAGACTCGAAACTTCAGGATTTTTATCTTCAACCCCTCTTTTATCAAAGGCCACCAAATGATGGACATCTCGAGATGAAAGTATATACGCACATGACTCGACAAAAGCATCATCCATCACACCCAGCCCCAAGTCCAAAAGAATACTCATTTGTCGACTCAAATCAATTGCGCGCCATCGTTCTAGCTTTTTTGTGGTTAGAAAGGCTCTGGATGTTATTGCACCAAGCATCCCGTCAAACAATAGGTTCATCCCCCTTGATACAAAGGTTGAGTAAATATCCACATAGTTATTCGGATATTGCTTTCTAAAATACTTATAAGCGCTTTCCACTGGCAGACCAAAGGGTGGATTCATCAACACAACATCAAAACGTTTTCGGCAAAGGTCAATAAAGGCAAATCCCTTGACTGCATCCTCAGCAAAGAGCTTTTTCTGGCTGTTTTTCGACTGGGTCTTGTCTGCATAATCTCTCAAAGCATTGATGATTCTCTCTTCCGCAGTGTCCCAGAATGATTCATCGTTGATTCCGCTTAAATCATATCCCATATCTTTTTGCTTGGCATTTGACATCATTTGCTCAGGTGTGAACAGCATGCTTGATTGCCTTATCCACTGCAAACGTGCATCTCTGATCGAGGTATATAATTCTTCTTCGATCTTCAACAGGGTCCCCGCTTCACCAGCCAACTCCATTTTATCAAAGATATTCTCTACCAATTGCCCTAGTACTGGTGGGTTCAGCCCTTCAGCAAACTCTTTAAGCATCTCCTTCTCACCGGGCATGGGTTCAGCACAGACGACATTTGATTTCGTAATAACAGGCCGCTGATCAGGTTTTATGCCCATTTGGTGCCAGGATCGCTGAGCCCTCTGCCAGAGTGATAATCCAGCGATCTGAACCGCTCTTGGATCAATATCCACACCGTGAATATTCTGTTCGATTATCAATTTGGGGATGGCTTTTTGGCAATCCTCAAAACTTTCGAATGATAACTGCAATGGCTTGAGCTCATCTGATCTTTCAAACGCATCACTTCCATGTTCTGATTCCAGCTGCCAGGCTTCTTCGTAAATTTTCTCATAGAGATCAAATGCATACAATCCGAAGTGCATGGAACCGCAAGCCGGATCAAGCATGCGCAGTTCTCGCGGATCTTTCAGAGCACGATAGGGAACGTATACCGGTTGTTTAAGGAGTTCTTCCTGCGAAATACTTTCATTCTCTTCCGCTTTATTATCGGGTGCTGCTTCTCCCTTCGATAAAAAGATTTCGGAGGGTCTTCGAACTAGGTATTGGCAAGCATCAACCAAAGCCGTTTTGCCTTGGGTCATCTCATACCAGATGCGTCCCAAGGTGTTATCAGTTAGGAATTCAACCACATACCGAGGTGTAAAAAACTGATTTCGTACGGCTAGTTCTCGACTGTTCCGTGGAGCAGATGATTCTGCTCGCATCTTTTTACGTTCTTCCTGGGAGTTGAAATATTGATATATCCAACCGATGGTTTCATCCTCTTCCCAGAGACGCTTGATCTCAAAATGATTGATCTGCTCCAAAAGAGCCAGTAACGCTGATTCCCTAGGGAAAAGTCGACCCTGAATACTGTGTCGATCAAACAGAACTGCTAGATCCAGGCTGAATTCATCAAAAATGCTAAACAGATAGCAACGATACGCTTCGCCGGTTTCACCTAGCGCAGTGCCTGACAGATTCTTGTAAAGTTGAAACCCTTTTGAATTGTATCCCTTGGCAATTGATTCTAGCAAAAATCCACGTGCCTCAGCCATGCGCAGCGCACCCAATCGATTGAGTACTGTAAAGGCCTGCTCCCTGATAATTCGCTCGAGGGATTCTTTGGCTATTTGTTTTTCAGATTTACCATGGAGTCCAGCGGAATAATGCGCTACCATCTCACGTAGAACCAAAGCATTCTGTATCTGCTCATTGTCCATATCGGTCAATACACCTAGCTCTGAAATAGTACCGCTCTTTGGGTCTAATCCATAGATAGCTTGTAGCTGCCGAGTAAATTCATCCGTCAGGATATTCCGAGTATCCGAGACAAATTTTTGAAGCCGATTGCGCGTGGTCTGGTCAAAAGCCAAGGTCTTAATCTCCTTCAGCAGCTATATCTGATACTTCAATTGTGAATTCGAATTCAGCGGAATACTCTACCTCACTCCGAATGCGTTTCAATTGGTCAATCAATTCGTCCAATTCTTTTAAGGCAGTAAAGCGACCTTTGGACTTGAGGCTGCGAGAGATCTTTTTGTCAGCACTATCTTTTGCAGCTTCCTTTCGCTCTAGAATCCGCTTTTGCCCAAGGGTCCTGACCTTTTCCTTAAAATCATTTAAGCTGGTTTGGATGGTGTATTCCTGATTCATCAGAATTCGCAAGCCTGGCAAATCCTGGCTCGTTTCCAAGCTCAGTTTCTCCAAATCGGTTAATAAGCTATTTTGCTCTTCCTGGGTAAGTTGGTTCCACTCTGATACTCTACGTAAATCTTCCTCTCCTGCTTTTATCCGACCTGCCTGATCACCCTGCATCACAATTGTCGTATCTCGAACCTTTGATTGTAGTTGTGTGAGCCCTGCAGAAATTTCTGTGTGGTATTTGAAAAAATCTGGGCTTTTCAGACGATCCTTTAATTGTGAGAACTCATCTTCGACTTCTGCTTTTAGTGTGCCCGGTGAACCACTATCAGGTAGCTTGTCGATTTCAGCCAAATGATTGACGAGCGTTCGTAGAGTATCTTCTAGCCCCTGAGATAGCTGACGGTTCAATTCCTCTGCCCAATTGAGCAGAGAAAAAAGTGTAGAGTCGGCACTCCCCAACATCTGAGGTGCATCTGATGCATCATTAAAAAGAATATCTCTGATATCTTTACTCAATGTTTCAAGACGTTCTGATCCGGGAAGATTAAGCGATTTTAACTTTTCAGCCAGTGGTCCATAAGCATACTGCAATTGGGGTAGTAGTTTCGTGGTCACTTTACTGATTTCATCTTCCAGGGGCACTACCGCTTCGCCCGAAAGAAGAGTGAGTCTTTCTGCTGCCCGAGCAAGAATTTCATTCCCAGGTTTCTCACCCCTCAACGATATTCCCACTGATTTAAACGAATTATTTGATTTCAATGCATCTATGGCATGCTCTCCCTTTACCGTGACTTCTCGACCAGCAACTTTCAACTTTATTTCGCCAGCAATGAGCATGGTTGCAACCAGATATCGGAGCGTGTCGGGAGACCATCCAAATGGAGCATCAGCGAAATGTTCTGTTAGTCGTTTACCGTCAACTGAACCTTGCCGATCAATCCAATCCTTAATGCTGACAATGGCTTTATGATCAACATCTATAGATGGGCGTCCACCTTCGGTTTTTACAAGAGCCAGAGGGTCCAGAAGGGAAGTAATGCTGTTCAGATTTGTTAATCGTAAGATTTTTTCTGCGATATCGGTTCCCACACGCACAGGAGCTTCACCATATCGATCAAAAACTTGGGCAGCAACCCCTGAAAGGTGTTTTCGAGCAGCATCACCAAGTACTGCATTAAGGCTATCAACAGCCGATACCTCACCCCTGAATACAAAGGATCCCTGGGAGAAGCTCCTTGAAAGCAAACGTTCAAGCTCACTCATCAGGCGTATTGCTCTGTCCGCCTGTCCATTGCAATATTCCTTTACTTCCTGATCAGGATCATTGCGATATTTACTGACAATTTCACGACTTCTGTGAATTTCATTGGTTAATTCGTCCATCTCAGGCGAGGTGCGTCCAAAGAGAAAGATAGTGTTTATTGAAGAGTTGGACCGACTTTCGTCTGTAAGGCGAGATTTTGTGGTTTCGTATTCTGTGGGATCAATGAGCTCAACAACGGTTTGAATAGTATTGCGTTCACCAGCTAGGACTGCAGGGAAGCCGGAAGGTATCTGAGCCTTCAAGCCCGTTGGGACAGAAAAGCTACCATGCAACTGGATACTGGGTAGAGGAGAATAAACCTCTTTGATGGCTTCATTCTGTACCCGCTTCAATTCTATTGAGCGCAATGGAACCTTTGCCCGCTCCTGTTCAATATCGTTTAATTTTTCACTGAAGAACCTGAGTTGACCATCCTGCTCACCAAATGGCACAAATGCATCACTTATGAGCTCCTCAATAGCCTTTTTAACCTCATCAAATGCCGAAGGCATATCTACACCTGTATGCATGAGAGCGGCCACATTTTGCGTATTAATGGGCAAATTATCAAGAATCTGCAAAACACAGACTGTCTTGGAAATATTTTGGTGTAATGGAGAATCGGGAAAACGGACCTTGACCTTCCCAACAGAGCGGTGTAGTGAAGCAAAAGCCTGGCGGATATCTCTCTCAAGCGAATCATAAATGGTTTGCGTGGTAGCCAGCCATCCAACTTCTTGATCGGCAATGGGCACGACTCCCTCTGATCGATCAACCAGGATATCCTGAATAACTTTAATGGCAGATCGTAACCCAAAGCCACCCGTTGATTTTGCCAGTGCACCTAATAAATGAAGCAAAATATCAAAATGAGCGGGAAGAAATGGGTATAGGTTTACAAAATCCTTGCTGTCAAAATCAGCACCATACATCCTGGCATCAATTAGTTTTGTATGGTGGCGCAATTGTTGGCCATGTTGTTCAAAACGCTTTGTTAGCTCCTCTTCCCCCATCGGAGATTTTCCCAAGAGCCGGTTATAGCATATCTCTTTAATATCATTGGCTTCCAGATCAATCTGTATTGGGAATCTATCCTTAAGCTTGTAGAGTTCAGGTGAATTCAGCGAAGCCTTTGGGTCATCTTCAGTCAATGTTTGTTGAGCAGTTCCAACGATCCAGACTTTACCATTGCCTATACTCTTTAAGTTTTTAGCCAATCCATCCAGATTCAGGATCATATTGGGACGTGATCCCACATACTGCCCGACTTCATCAATAATGAAAATGATGTATTCTTTCCCTGATGCTTCCCGGGCAATTTCCAACATTTCCTCAACACGGTCATTCTCAAAGCGGATCACCTCGCTGGCTTCGGTTGAGAATGAGCTCGGTGTCTGAAAAAGGTCGGGATACATTTGATGAGCAATTTCAGGGATGAGACTATCAATAATTAAATCGTCATTTCGATACAAGCTCCACTCTTCACCGTTAGAGTGCTCTTTAAAAGCAGCCAGGAAATCGTCGTATCGACCGTCTTTTTTTAGTTTGCGCTCCAATGCTGCAACTTTAAGGTTTCTTGAATATCCAGCCCATTGCAGAACCTTATAATAAAGCACGGAGGAGACTTCAGCCATGGTCGCTTCAGCAACTTGCTCACTGGCAAGATCCAACATGAGCACGGCTGCAGGAAAGCGTTGGACTACGGTATTAAGGAGAGCTTTGGTTGTGGACTTTTTGAGACGGTTCTGTAAATGCTGTCTGAAAGGAATACCGTCAATCATGACCTTGTCATCAAAGGCAAGCCCCAGGTACTTCGTAAACGAACTTTTTCCCGAACCATAGAATCCAGAGACCCAAACACCAATTTCATTACTACCACCTACATCCATGGCAGCTTGCATTTTCGTCAGGAGAGACTCGAACTGCTCTTCAATACTTTCGGTGACGACATACTCGGTGATTTCCGACTTTAGTCTCTGCTCTTGTGCGACTCCGTATGTGATGACCTTTTCGATGGTCCTATGAATGTTTTTATTTGCATCAAATAACGCTTCTATTTTCATCATTAATCCTCTGTTATCTCTTCTCAGCCACCAACGTGTACAGATCTGTAATTGCCGTCTTCTGGATAAAATCCTAAAAACTTTAGCCTTGTCTTTCCGGTTCGGGTTCCCGGATAGAAAAATATGGTCGGATTGCTAAAATTGCCCTGCAATTGACTTTCTATGGACCCAATTCGCATGTAGGGGTGGAGTGCTTCTAAATCAGTGACGAGGAGAATATTGTGTGAGTCATCTTGAAGCTCTTTTAGGACATTTTCTAGTCTTTCTTGAAGTGCGCCATTGCTTATTGCATTGGCCAAGGACCGATTGGTCTTCTCCCATTGCAAAGGAGATTTCGAGTCAGCCGCCAGCCATATTTTTCTAAGGGGTGCTGCCTGAAGTATTTTTTCGATTTCAGCTGCAATTGAAAACTTGTGAACTTTCCAACCCTCATTTTTCAGCTTGGATTCCCAGGCTAACATCTGGCGCTTCACATCAAGGATTTGTGAGGGTGGAAATACGAGGTAGTAAATGGGTTCAAAACTGGCATGGCCAAACTCTCGACCGACCTTTATCCGCTCTAAAAGCTCGTTAAAATCATCCTTCAACGATGACATCAATAACCTCCTCCATATTCTCATATTTCCAACTAATTCTGGTCACATCACCAGCTGCTTGAACAATCAGCCAACCGTTTTTGGCAATCCGGTTTAACTCCTCCCGAACATCAGTCGCTTCCAATCCAAATATTTTCCAGATTTCATGATTGACGATTCTGTTATCTCCTACTCCAGTGAAGTGCAACCAATAGGCAAAAAACAAAAGAGTATGTTCATGCAGTCGAACAGGTTTGATTTGGCGAATTGGTGACCGATTTGAAGACATCAGATCATAGTCTGCACAGCATCCTATTAGATAAGAAGAAACCCGTTTCATCATCGTATCAGACCAATGTGTTTTGGTTTTGCCCTCATTTACAGCATTGAAAATGAAATCTTTTGCATCATCCAAAGAAATCGTGTCTCTTCCGCTGGCATACCTGTTCCAGTAGACGTCTTTGATAAAATCAAGCAATACTACGTTTGCCAGGGATGTAAAAATGAGAAAGAATTGATTAAGAACTATAGATGGTGTTGTATTAGCAAGTGCTTTCAAATGCGCAGCTACTTCAGTTCTTAGATACCTTGGGGCAAAACATTCTGCAATTATGTTTCTTAGTCGTCTTGCAGATACCATTGGAAAACGACCTGAACTTAGTGCCAAATCATAGAGTTGTCCCACTGACATGCCCGGCTCATAGATAGATAGGAGCAATTTGGTTTCTTCAACAAGACCCAATCCTGCTCCAAGTTGAGTGGTGTATGTCCCTCTCCTATCGATCAAGCCAAATCTCGCAAATATGGAAAACACTTTAAATCATTCTCAAATGCGGAGCGATAATGGGAAATCATTTTTCTCACCAAGATTCCCAATTCATCATCTGAAAAATCGCCCACGGCGATCGGCCCTTCCGCCAAATCACTACTTGCAGTGCTAATTTTAGTTAACCTTTCAACAGCTAAATCTCTTTCAGTGATATTCTCTAGAATTTTCAATTATAGATCCTGATCATTCATTGCATTGGCCAGTGATCGTTCGATTGAATCTGGGAGACGATAGAGATGGTAGTTTCGTCCCAATCCAATGTGTTCATCGTGAACTCGTTTGGCAGCCTGACAGATTCCATGGTACTGGGCCGTAGGAGTTGTTTTGGGAAATACCGGGGTCAGGAATGCACTGCTTGATTTTGAGAGGAAGGAACTCCCCCACCAATTGGCCTGTTCTTTCTCGCCGAGAAACCCAACGAGAAATCTCGTTTCAACAATCAATTCGATAAGATTATTTTCCATATATCTGCTTTCGTAAATTCTATTTATCTAATCTTGAGGCATCATTTTTTGCGAGTAGTATCTGCCGCACCTTTGCGAACCCACTCATCAATCTCTGCTTTATCGAACTTCAGGAGACGCCCAACTTTATGGGCAGGCATGTGCTTCTTAGCGACCCATTTGTAAGCAGTATCCTTCTTAATGCCGAGATGAAATGCTATTTCTTCGACAGAAAGCCAACGATCTTGTTCAATTGTATTCTTGCCCATGATAAAGCCCCCGTTTGTGAGCAAGAAATATACCCTCAGGAGATTAGTATGAAATGGGATTAATTGTGATTGCCCCTAGTAATATTATACTAGCAATCATTATGTTAGTAGCTCTTTTAGTTGAGCTTTTAGAATATCACTCCTCTTTGCAAGATATTCAATAAAATTGTCTAACCCCAGATCGACATCAGGAATATGGTGATTAATCAGAAATGAAGTTCTATCCTTCGTGCGCGTCTCTTTCTCTACCCAGATATCCAGCGATTCAGCATTCTTCGACATATTTTCGTTTGCATCAAGCATTTGCAAATTCTTCAAGGAGTTATATTCCTTCCAATCGATTTTCACCCCCAAATCTTCGGTAAGTACAGAGAAACTATTCTCCGGGTGCAAATGATCTTTGTGAAAGTTGTTGTTTTTAAAATCTAGATTTGGAAATAGTAGAGCCAATAGAGAGAATGCATACTTATTATCTTTTTGAGTCATCAACAGTTCCTCGATAAACTCATCGCTGATACCGCTATCTTTCTTTAGCTGACTATTCACTGTATCGACTGGGAAATGAGACAATCCGTCAGGGATAGGTGTTTTTGTCACATCCTCAGTAAAGGCTTTTCGAATTTGACTTAATACATTGTCCGACGTCCCACCAAAAAGTCTTTTAACAAGCGAGGCATGAAGCCATTTTTTTATGTTAGCCCTATCCTCAATAAATTCTACTCTTGTGTTAAAGCTGTGATCAAGATTGCAATGATAGAGGTAATAAATTATTGGTATCAGAGCATTTTTTGAAGTAAGGGTGCTCTCTGTAAATCCGAATGAAATAATTAAATCGAATACTGAAAGAATGGTGTCTCGTATTCTTTCCCATTGTTTTTCGAATTCTATGGCATTTGATTTTGAAAAATTTGTCACCTTAAATTTGATATCGCTACTATGGAGATAGAGAAAGGATTTAAGGATGAAATCTTTGGATATAATAAAGCCTTTATCCCTAATGCTATCTGTAAGACTATTGATTACTTTTTTTGCATCTTTCTTAACCCAGTTAGCT
>JABMOT010000123.1 GCA_013202385.1 Fidelibacterota bacterium | reverse complement strand
TTGGTTTCTGGCAATTTAAGCTTTATTTATCTCTACACAACATATTGTTATTATTATCGTTATATACTTATTCAGGAACGACTAGATTAAGAAGCTTCTGACCCACATCATCTAAGTTGATACCATAGGCGATAATACCGTCTTGATGTCCTCCCATTATTAAAATCCGTGGACTTGTGGGAGCGCTGGCCAGGATCAGGCGCATAACCTCAAGTGCCATTTCCGGTGTTCCATACGGTATGTGCTCGGCAGTGGTTGGCAGGATGTTTTTATAATACTTCCATATTGTAGCATTGTGGATATGTAATACCCACTTCACTTGCGGTAGTGTTTTATAGATGATTCCGTGAGTCAAAGATTCTGAAGAGGGAGGAATCAGACCTTTTGCTGAGACAGTATTGGTTCGAATATTAAACCCAGTAACTAAAACATATTCCGCAAAATCCAATGTTGCATTACTGCCAGTAGCAGACCCTGAAATGATAAAGGAGTCAGCAATAAAACGACGACTAACATTGCCATAGCCGATGCCATCATCATATTCACCAATTAGCTGATGCTTGTGTAGGGTTGTTCGCCAGGTATTTAGTTTGGAAGTAAAAATAACATCAGGTGCTTCATCGTCTTCGAGTTCACAATGAAACTTTATATAGCCTTCATCCATGCTTTTGTTGCATTTCTGGGAACAATAATTTAATTGATGTTTCATCTGCAGCACAAATGCCGCGCTCTGTGATAAGCCCTGTTATCAGTCGCGAAGGAGTTACATCAAAAGCATAATTGGATACAGCTGCTGTGGGAGTCGTGATTAAAACTCGATCAATAGAATTATTGGAGAGTCCTTGAACATATCGAACTTCATCAGAGTCGCGTGTTTCAATAGGAATATCTGTTAAACCATCACGAATATTCCAGTCAAAACTTGAAGAGGGGAGAGCCGCATAAACCGGAATATTGTTATCCATGGCTGCAAGTGCTTTTAAATACGTGCCAATCTTATTAGCTACATCACCTGTATAAGTGGTGCGATCACTGCCAACCAGGACAAGATCAACCAGTCCTCGTTGCATTAAATGCCCCCCCGCATTATCTGTGATCACAGTATAGGGAACCCCTTCTTGTTCAAGTTCCCAGGCAGTGAGTCGTGCACCCTGATTACGGGGTCTGGTTTCGTCAACCCATACATGGATGTCTATGCCGGCAGCATGTGCTGCGTAAATAGGGGCAGTCGCTGATCCATAGTCTACGAATGCCAGCCAGCCAGCATTACAATGAGTGAGAATGTTTATTGTGTTGCCGGATTTTTTCGCTTCAAGATCACGAATGAGTTTTACACCGTGTTTGCCAATATCGCGGCAGGCGTTGGCGTCCTCGTCGGCGATATCAAGGGCGGATTTCTTGACACGCTCTATGAGAGTACTTGAAGCAGTGAAACGCCTTATTATTTCTAACTGCCGATCCACAGCGAAGGCTAGGTTAACGGCAGTGGGACGAGCGGATTTTAGGAACTCTGCCTGAGCTTTGAAATAATCAATTGAGTCTAGCTGCCCAGCAGCAGTGAGCGCGGCAAGGTACATTCCAAATCCGCCTGTAGCACCAATGAGTCCGGCACCGCGAACATGCATATCTTTTATCGCTGTAAACACATCACTTACTGTTTTAAGATCCTCCACAATAAACTCATGGGGAAGTTTACGTTGGTCTATAACCTGGACAATTCCAGGGTTAGCTGTGTGAAGCCAGATTGAGCGGTAATGTTTTCCATTTACATTCAAAATAGAATCGCTTAATGTAGGGGAAATTCTTGTTTCATGATCCGGTCAGTAGCGCCGATACGTGCACTAACAAATGCTGCAATGGATTTGGATAACCTTTGGACGATATTTGGGGGAGTCAGAATGAATGCTAAGAGATCGGTTGAATCGTACACCACGGTTGAAAGACCCTGATCCACTAAATCAATGGCTTCAGCAAGGATATCATACTTGGGGCCATGCGCTGAAGGAACATGATACATGGCGGCCTCCGTGACCGAGTGAACACCTTTACTAAAACCAGCTCCGATGAATGCCAGTTTTGCATGTTGATAAAGGTCAGCCAGCTGTCCTACGCTGTTCCAAATCAATACAGACTCATTATTGTATTGCGAAATTTCCGACAAACGGATTGATTTGATTTGATCCCGAAATAGGGCGATTTCCCAGGGAATCAGGTCCCGTTCTAAAACCTCATGGGGGACAAGAACATGGAGATAATCCTTATCCAATAGGGATTTAGCAATAGCAGATGTAACGACCTCAAGGTCGGAGTCAATAACTGAACCATAAATAATGACTCTTCGGTCAGCTATAATATTATCAGAAATCAATGCAGAATTATTGATTTTTGCGCGCTCGCTAACTTGATCGAATCGTGAGTCACCTACCACGTGTATCGGTCCGGAATAGAGCTGAATCAGGAGTGCTTTGAGCGATTCTGAGCCGGTATATATATGGTCAATGTATTTGAATATGATTCTGTTGATAACTTTAAAACCTGGCTTTAGTCGTTTTGACTCTTTGTATAAATTAGCATTGATCAAAACATTCCTGATATGATTCCGGTGCAGAGACAGGAGCAGATTTGGCCACACATCATGGCGAGTATTAATGTGAAGGTCCGGCTTCAGAATCCTTATAAATCGGTTCACCCGAGGATAGATATCCCAGGGCAGGAAGCTCACGCCATCAAACCTACTGTCTTGAGAGGCCTTATAGTAAATGGTCGCTGATGTGAAAGTCTGAAAAACATAAACATTCATCTCATGCAATCTGGATAAAACTGGTTTTATTTGTTCAAACTCACCAGCTGATGCAGCATGCAGCCAAATTACAGGTTTTGGATTGAGATCAACTTTAGTTCTGAAAGCTTTTAAGGCCGATTGGATCTTGTGCTGACCGGACAAACTATTCCCAAGTTTATCATTAAGATATGCACTGATCCATACGAATGGAAAAGCAACAAGCAGTAATAGATTGTAGAGAGAGTAAAAGAGAACGGTCATTTATGGGAGGCTAGAATGAGATCTGCGAACTCTCTAAAAGCTCCTTCACCCCCAGCTCGTTCAAGCAACACATCGGGTTTTAATAAATGAAAGGCAGGTGTACTTGAAGGTGATGCTGTGAGTCCAGCCACCTGCATGACAGTGTAATCATTTAAATCATCACCGATGTAGGCAACCTGAGAAGGGTTTAGTTTGTATTTATCCAGCAAGGTTTCGAATACTTTTAGTTTATCCTGCACCCCTAGAAAAACATCCTCTATCTTGAGCTTTTTTGCTCGCGCTGCTACCGGGGCAGAATCTTCACCGGTAATGATTGCTGTAGGAATCCCAGCAGCTGACAACAAGGCAGTCGCCATGCCATCATAATAGCTGAAGGACTTCATGAATTCGCCGTCATTGGTATAGTAGATCTTAGCATCGGTCCAGACCCCATCTATATCCGTAACGACCAATTTAATTTTCCGCGCTTTTTCAATCAGAATCTTTGAGATCATTTTGTGCTCCAGCAATTCGTTTTATTCCGACAGGTCGTATTTACCAGATGATATCTTCATCTTTTAAGACGACATCGGCGGCTATGTCCTTTATAACAATTTTTCCGAGTAGGTCATTCACTCTTGCTGGTGATATACCCGTCCCTGGACCCTTGGTTGTTAGCATATCACGGGTGATTACAGTTCCTGATGGTATGGCTATTTGGGAGACCACGCTTTTAGCCAATTTTTTAAACACAGGATGTTCGGATGCTTGAATTTCTTTGCGTCCCTTACCCATTGCAGCTTCAATGTGGCGAATGTCCCGGACCATTTTTCCAAAACCACCTGGTTCAAGTGATGCCGCGTGGTCACCACCCTTCATGGTTCGGTCAAGTGTGAAGTGTCGTTCAATGATTTTGGCTCCCAGGGCCACGGCCGCTTCGCTGATAGCGATCCCTAATTCATGACCAGAATAACCTATGACAAGATCGGGGAATACACTTTTGAAGGTATTCAAAACTTCAAGATTAATTTCTTCAAAACTGGATGGATAGGTTGACGTGCACTGCAAAATGGCCAACTTCATATTGATGGGAGTAACAGTATCTACTGCCACTTGAACCATCTCCATGTTAGCCATACCTGTAGATAGTATCATGGGTTTATTTTTTTTAGCTGTGTGGATCAGAAGTGGCAAGTTGGTTAAGTCGGCAGAAGCCATTTTAAAAAATGGAACGCCAAGCTGGTCAAGAAAATCAACACTCTCTTCATCCCAACCAGAGGCGATAAAGTCTACGTTATGCTCTTTGGCGAAGGCAAAGAGTTCAGCGTAATTTTCCTCTGAGAGTTCCAATGCTTGTTTATGCTCACCATAGGTTTTTCCAAAGGAGTTGCGATTCTCGTAGGGCATCTCCAAGCCTTCTCGCGTTAGGATTCTAGAGATACTACGTTTTTGAAATTTTACTGCATCAGCCCCCGCACCAGCTGCCTGTGTAATAAGATCCTTCGCAATGCTCACATCGCCCTGATGATTAATACCAATCTCAGCGATGATATATGCTGGACTCCCGTTACCTACTGATTTGTTACCCAATAATATTTTTGACAATGCGGCCTCGTTTCGAGTGATAGTTCATTTTTCAATTCCACCTGATAAAATAGTCTAGATATGGCCGTCACCTCAAAAAAAATGAGTGCTGACACTGGACTGTTCAGAAGCTGGCTATCGGCCAAAAGATTTAAACTGGGTAAATGCTGTTTGCAGATAATCGTGATATTTACCAGGAATAGATTTGAAATGTGGGTCACTCTCTTGAACTTGAGATTTTGACATGGTGTCATAATCCTCAATTCTCCATAGTGTTGATGATTGGCCTAATATCTCTGAATAGAGGTAATCATCTTCCAGCCAGAGCATGTAATCATTGGTAATTCTGGAAGCAAATGCGCCGTCATTATTAAGTACGTCTCGGCCCATAGCGACGAATGGTTCGGGATAACCAATAATGCCAAACAGGGTTGGTAGGATATCGACCTGGCTTACAGGTCTTTCAATCAGTCGTGGTTCAGTAATGATTCCCGGTGCATAGATCACCAGGGGAATAAGTCCGTTGCGGAGATCTTCAAATTGATCCCGATAAACAGTAAGACCATGGTCAGCTACAAAGACAAATATCGTGTTGTCAAACCAGGGGGCAGAGCTTGCTGAAGCCATAAACTCACCCATCACCACATCCACATAGGACATGGTGCGATGCACATCACCGTTCCGGAACGAGATATCAGAGAAATCAGGTATCCGGCTATTATAGGATTCTGGAAATTCCCAGGGCTGGTGATTTGTGGTTGTGAACAAAGTTAATTGGAGCGGATCTGTTGCCTCGTCAAGCAGCTGCTTTGCATAATCGAATACAAAGTGATCATAGATTCCCCACATAGTGCCAGGCATTGATGGCAGGTCATCACGATCGATTACTCGATCATATCCATTAGAAAAAGCAAAGCCCTGCATGTTGTCAAATTGACTGTCGCCCCCATAAAGGAAAATATTCTTATACCCTAAACTGCTAAGCTCTGTTGCCAGACAAGGTACACGTTTGGTAGCTTCAATTTGAGATATCAAGGGCAAACCGGGTAGCACCGGCCAGGACATCAAGATGGAACTAATCCCGAAGGCGGATCGCTGGCCATTAGCAAAACAACGCGTAAATGCAATCCCCTGGTTGGCGAGACTATCCAAAACTGGTGTAACTCTTTTTTCAACAGGATTTAAATAGCCACAAAAAGAGCCCACATGAGACTCAAGGATAACCATTACAATATTTGGTGTTATTGAATTTTTTGTGACCAACCTTCGCTTTAACGAGAATTCCTCAAGGAAAATCTCGTTTGTCCCTGCGATAAGCTTTTTAGTGTTCGCAAGTGCAGATTCATTCGAGGAAAAATGAAGACTTTTA
>JABMOT010000013.1 GCA_013202385.1 Fidelibacterota bacterium | reverse complement strand
CCGCCTCAGGTTCTGAGACAGCCTCTTTTTTATATCCTTTAGCTTAACCCCAGAACACAGTGATTATATGTCAAATGGCTGGGATATCCTTTTATTGATGTTACTGTCAATCACCATTTATCATGGACTGCCCAGGAAATGCTTCTGGATCAAGATTCGTTTCTCCTGATTACTGAGGGCTTCAATATTCATGAAACGATTATTTTGATAATTATATTTAAACTCTCCGCTTCCCGTTCCAATGATAAAACCGAGAAGCACTCCTGTTGCTCCTCCAGCAAGGGCAAATGTTATGACTGTTCCCGGGCTGATAGCAGTAAATTCGCCGTCGTCCTGCCATAAAAGGAATCCGAACAAACCAGCGACACCAGCACAGCCCAAGCCACCCGTCTTGGCATAGGCTTTGGTTCTTATATGCGTTTCCTCTCTGAAATATTCGTCCCTGATCCCTGAAATTGACGCAAGGGCCATACTTACACTATCAGCGGCTTCGCCATGGCCGAGGATTAACTCATCCTCTGAAAGGGCAATAATCTTCATGTGATGAAGAATTTCACCCGTGCCCTGATAGATGCTGTATCGTTCACCGGGGGATAGCTTGACCTTTGAGTTAGCCGGTTTTTCAGCGCGGCTCAAGGATGCGCCTATTGAGGATTCAGCATGCAAGCCTATTTTGGCGATTATCGCTTTATTTACATGCCTGGCTTCGGTCGTATTCTGCTCCTGAAAAAGAAGATAGCCACCGACATCTTCCTGGATTTCCCCGAAATAGCTGATCCCCTTGACCGTGGTCAAGGTATCCTGCCCAATGGCTGAGAGGCCCGCTCCAAACATGACCATGACCATCAACTTTTGCATCATTATTTTATTGTCCTTTTTAACATTAAAAATATACCCCCAGCAATCACTGTAGGATTCCTGATACATGATTCTTCTTTTGTCATCAAGATCTTGATTTGCCACCTATGCTTTTCCCGCTACCGATGGCGGGGTTCAGGCTTCGATGGATACATCTTTATCTTAATAAAACCATTTTTATGGTCTGATTGAACCCGTCTGCGTCCAGCCGACAAAAATACACACCGGTACTCGCCGGGTTGCCTGAATCATCAACGCCATTCCAATGCACTTCATAATTGCCTGGAGGTTTCACATCATCCTGGAGCGTCAGGATCTCTTGACCTCGAATATCAAACACAGTCATTTTCACTTGAGACTGCTCGGGCAAAGCGTAACTGATAGTTGTAGTTGGGTTGAAGGGGTTGGGATAATTGGGATTGAGGGCATAGCTCTCCGGTTTCGCTATCAGCTCATTCGCTGAAACCGCATCGAAGCTATGTGCACGCTCAACATTGATTGCCAGATCGGCCAGATCATTCCCGCCAAGCATGGCATATCTCACCACCACGGTTTCGCTCACAGCCAAATCAAATGGACCGCAGCCCAGGGTTGAACGCAGGTCCCCTGCTTCCACTGGGAGCTCAGTGAAGCTTGTCAATGTAGCATAGCTCTCAGCGTCATCGCTGCTTCCAACTGAGCCAGAATGACCAGACACTGGATGACTGAGCGCCGCAACACCATAATAATAGGCATTATGGATCCCATCGACCTCATAGGTATAGCTTAATCTTTGTTCCTCATCATAACCCCCCAGATTGTAAGCTGCATCGCCCACATCCCAATCAGTTGAAAGACCGACATATAAACCAGTGATATTGCTTCCACTGGCATTGATAATTTCGTAATCAACAATCATAAAATCCTCATCCTGGCTATTAGAACTGGCATGGGTTCGTTGTACCACATGAAGACCAATGGGATTCAATGAGCGAAGATCATCGAAAGTACTTTCATATGCCTGATCAAAGCCAGCTAGCTCACTAACCACAGGATTGATCCCACTGAGCTGGCCAAATTCTTCAACGTATAAACCGCCTGAGACCTGGTCATCAGAAAGACCTAACATCAAATTGCCTGCATAGAGACCATTCACTCCTTCAAAGGTAAAGCCTGCATTGTTGGCAGGATGATCATAGAATCCCATCATACCACTATTTGCATAGGTGAGCCCTGCATTACCCACATCAAGGGTCGCCGTCTCCCGAAGTACAGCATCTACCCAAATCTGCGATGAGCCTCCTGCCAGGGAGTGTGCGTTCGTAGCACTATAGTGAAATTCATGATAACCACGATCTTCTATCCCAGGAGTCCAGGACAGAACATTGGTAGAGGGATCAATACTCATACCCTCCGGACCTGTAGAGAGGGTAATGCTTGGCAAGGGCCACCCATCATTTAAACCAAGCTCAACTTCGAACAACTCCCCTACGACTGCAGTCAGGTCATACCAGAAATGACCCGGCGCCAAAAGGACTTCTGATCCAGTGGGGAAAGCCACGCTCTGGGCATTACCCTGAACCCAAAGATCATTGTGGTTGGCGGTTAGATCGGAGACGACAGGAAGACCATCAACCTCGTAAGTATCATTCAGGGGCCAGTACCCGACTAAACCAGCCTCAACACCGGCCAGAGTAATATTCATGCTGGTTATGATATCTGCCTGGCTCCGAGGGATGTTCCACAACCGGACTTCATCCAGGAGACCCTGGAAGGGTTGAGCATAAAGACCTAGATAGAATCCCGTGTTTCCCGCGCCAATATTTGCAGTGAAAGGCGCCTCTCCGACCTCTAATCCATCCATGTAAAGCCGAACCAAACTGCCATCATAGGTCGCTGCGAGATGCATCCAGACGCCCGCTACGGCAGGCACATTAGAGCCGATCCAAACATTATCCCCACCAACATTACCGTCTGTGAGGACGAAGTTGTATTTTGGGACATTATCGCCATCTTGATTACCAATCTGAAGTTCATAAGCCCTCAAGGGTTGTTCATTCAGATAGGGACGTACTACGATAGGGTAAGCCTCACCCTCCTCGGGAAGACGCGTTGGAAATACCCAGGCTTCAACAGACATTTCATTGCCTGTTATGGCATAAGCGGCAGGATTCGCTGAGGGGTGAATAGGTGTGGCATCTGTGACGCGAATCCGGCTGGTTTGATGCAGGTAGGCGGAGCCAACATTTTCGAGTCCACCTACGACAGTATGGACTCTCTGGGCATTGCTTATAAGATCAGCCAGATCATCACCGCCCAGCATGGCATATTTCACCACAATGGTCTCATCGACAGCAAGATCAAAAGGACCACAACCTAGTGTTGAACGAACATCTGTGGCTTCCACGGGTAGTTCGGCGAAGGTAGTCAACTCTATATAGCTCTGAGAATCATCGCCAGCGCCCCCACTAGAGGCTGAATGACCGGATACAGGATGACTCAAAATGGTAGCTCCATAATAATAGGGATTTGCACCGCCATTGACCTCATAGGTATAGCTCAAGCTTTGATCTGCATCATAGCCCGCCAGATTGTTGGGAGCTGCACCAACGTCCCAATCCGCAGCAAGGCCAACATACAAGCCCCAGATGGGAGCTGGGCTAGTGTTGGTGATTTCGTACTCGATAATCACATAATCTTCATCCAGGCTATTCGAGCTGGAATGGCTGCGTTGAAGCACATCAATACCAATTGGATTCGGAGCGCGTAGATCATCGAAGCTACTTTCAAAGGCCTGGTCAAATCCCCCTATCTCACTCTCCACAGGAATGATCCCTGTTAGCTGGCTAAATTCATCCACAAATAAGCCGCCTGAAACCTGGCCATCTGAAATACCCAGCATCAGGTTACCACCCCAGAGGCCAGCTACTTCATTATAGGAGAATCCTGATATAGTACCATTGTTGGCAATATTGAGTCTGGCATTGCCTACATTGTGGAAGGCTGTGTTGGGCCATACTGAATCTACCCATACTCTGGAGCTACTTGTAATGGATCCTGCTGCACTAGCTGCTTGGTAACTAAATTCATGGTACCCGCGCTGTTCTGCACCTGGAGTCCAACTGAGAACATTGTTTTCCGGATTGATACTCAGCCCAGTGGGACCATCCAATAAGGAGAGAGAAGGTCGCGGCCAACCAGCATTTGAGCCAAGGTGTATGAAATCCCCATTAGCCTGCATTCTCAAGTCATAAAAGTAGGCGCTGGGTGCCAAATTAATTTCAGATCCAGTAGGTAGAGGCAGGATCTGCGCATTGCCCTGAACCCAGAGATCGTTGTGATTGGCTGTGAGATCGGCGACGACAGGAAAGCCATCAATCTCATATGTCTCATCCAATGGCCAATAACCCGATAGTCCAGCTTCAACTCCGCTCAAAGTCGTATCCATGCTGGCAATGATATCTGCCTGACTACGCGGGATGTTCCACAGACGGACTTCGTCTATAAGACCCTGGAATTGGGGTTGGAAGACACCACCAAGATAGAATCCAGTGTCTCCTGCGCCAATATTCGCGCTGAAGGCTGTCTCACCCTCCATGACGCCGTTGATATAGAGTCGCGCCATGTGCCATCATAGGTCCCGGCGATATGTGTCCAGGCACCTTCCTCTACATTAGAAGTGGACATGAGCCAGGCACTATTCTGAATGGTGGACCCATCAGTTAAGGCAAATTGAAACCAGGAACCATCACCCCATTCATTGGTTATGCGTAGCTCGTAAGCTCGTTCAGGTGTTTGGTTCAGGTAGGGACGTACGACAATGGGGAACACCTCTCCGTCAGGGGGAAGACCGGTTGGGAAGACCCAGGCTTCCACCGTTAAGGTATTGCCCGTGATAGCAAGGGCACCAGGATTGGCTTCTGGATAGATAGGCGCATCGTCAATAACGCGGATACGACTGTATTCATGTAAATAGGCGGAGCCATCTACAGCGTGTACGGGAAGACTGGAACTCACACCATTGGAATATCCGCTGGAATAGCCTGAACTATCAACTGCTGTAACCCAGTACCGGTAGATGGTACCAATATCCACAGTCGTGTCAGTGAACATGTGATCAGCGTGGATGACAGAAGCGATGGAATCAGCATGTAAAGGATTAAAATCGTTAGCTCTAAAAATGGTATAGTACCAGAGATTGGATTCACTTCCTGCATCCCAGGCTAACTGAACAGAATCATCGTAGCTAAGCTCAGAAAGATTTTGGGGTGCTGCTGGGAAGATTATAGCGGGTGTAGTAATGCCAAACCATTCAAGAGATTTAGTTTGAGCTGAATATTCTGAAAACCCCCACCAGGTATAAGGAGAGGCATTAATACTGAGAGGATCAAACCCCAGCACAACAATCTTGTCATCGCCAACAACTCTATTCAGTCCAATAGCTAAATCTGCTGAGCGATTATACGTGGTCATATTGACATCAGCAGCATTCACTGGAGTGAAGCCATCTAGCCAGTTCTGGGCACCATCACCTAATTCATAAACAGGGTCATACAGGAGCATATCAAATACGGCATGATGCTCAGTGTAAAGATTGCCGGTTAGGATATTCTCTGGAATTGCTTCGATGGCATCTGCTTCGTTTGGATCAGCATTGATGTCATTATAGATATGGGCAACACCGAGGATGTCATACTCAAAATCCCCAGACGTATAATTTCTATCTATCCATTCTGTCCAGTGACCAAAGATTTCATCACCTGCTATCAAGTAGTTCTTAGCACCCTCAGCCAGCCAGGCTTCAATTACCTCTTTGTTGTCATCCGGGGGTTGATTTCTATAGATACCAAATTCATAAATGGTTGTATAGGCTGAGGCTATCCCTGGTGAAATTGCATCGTTCCACACATCATGGGGAAAGTCCATAACGCTGTAACCAACAAAATCACCCTGTCCAAAATAGTATGCCTGTGGGTAAGTGTTGACATTAACAGTCCCTCCATTGAAAACAACTAAAGTGGGCGCAGTAGGAACAAATATGCCATAATGAAATGGCAGGGTAGTGGTTGTCAATCCATTGACATCCGTCGCGGTGAAATAGTAGTCTACCCCACCTTCGGAAAATCCGGGAATATCACCGGTCCAAGTACCTGCTACTGTTTCGGTTAAAACGATGGGGGTATAAGTGCCACCACCAGCAGAAACCATTACATCAGCCGATGCGACGCCAAAAGCGCCTTCGTCAGGGTTGTCATCAGAGATCTCAGCTGTTACCATGCGAGGGCTTTGATCTACCGTGTTATCAAGTTGTGTCCAATTGGAAATAACTGGACCACGATCACTGGTAAGCGTCACATTTACATCCCAATCATAGACATATGAACGAATATACCAACCCCAGTCATTGATACCTGTTCGACCAGCAGGATATCCATTCTCACCATAGAATTTCAGCGATGGCTGTGGCTCTGTATGAACAGCAGCAGCATAGAAACCCGCTCGGGAGGCTTCGTCAGATCCCTGTGTTTCAAAACCGTTAAAACGGACAACCACGATAAATGGCACACCCAGGGTGAAATCGTAATTTGATCCACTCGTTGCTACGAGGTCTAAATTCACCCAACCATAATCATCGGGGCTTGGCTCGATGGAAAGATAGGCTGAACCAGTGTCAGGCCATACCTGAAGACCCAGGGGATCATAATCATACCATGTGAAGGCTCCCGCAATATTATTGATGCCACCGGATACCCAGTTACTGCCAAAGGCTTCAAAGCCTGTAGCTTCAGCGTAGTAACCCAAATGGGCATCGCCTTGGATATCTGCAATTGCTTCGGTATTAATTTCGGGCCAGGGATAGCTGGATTCACATATCCAAATCTCCATTCCCCCACCTGATACATCAAAACGGTCTGAAAAGTTAAAATCGATTGAATTGATATGACCATCTGCCGGTGGTACAAAATATTGCATCAGATAATCACCTGACCAAGCACCGAAGTTCGTGGTGGGCTCTATACCATTCAGCAATGACAGGATAGCATCAGCATCTCGAATTGAGGTATTTGTGTTTGGTTTTGGATGGTATTCCTGCGCAGTGATGCGCTGAACCTCTCCACTATTTTGCCTAAAGGCAAACAGACTGCTTGAAAATATCAATACCCCTGTCAATACAATTATGACCTTTAATCGACACATCTCGTTCCGCCTTTAGGTTTGTTAATGATTGTTTTATTTAGAGTTGCAGTTTGTATATAAACTTTAACATGACAATTCCTATCTCTTTTTGCGTGTTCATTGAATGTGGAAGAGTGTCATTCTGAGAGGATCGAAGAAAGAGGATTTCCTTCAGTCCAGGAAAGGCTTTTCTGTTCGCTTAGAAGAGTAATGGGGGACTTATTTTTAAATCGGGTGGCTAAATTATGAAATCCAGGCTGAGCCTATCCTGGAACAATTACTCGTCAGTCACTGTTTCCCAGGGCAGTCCCAGCCATTTGGAAAAGACTTCGATTTGAGCATCCTCAGGATCAGAAATCTGCTTTATTTTTGAGAGCACGGTCGGTGTAAACCCTACTGTGAGATGAATATCTTTTAAAACGCCATTTCTGCTCACCGTGCAGATGATTCGATCCCCAGGCACTTTTTCTCCGAGATACAGTGGCTTCGCTGATTTCGCTCTAAATCCATCGATGGCGATCAGTTCATCGTCCACATTTAAACCTGCATTCCAGGCAGGTGAGGACTCATCCACTGCTGTTATCATGACACGCCCGTCTTGCTCTCTAAGTTTTGCTCCCAGCCAGGCGCTTTTTTTCAAAGTGGAGTCCAGGGTCAATCCCGCCAGTTGCAAAACTTCAGCATAGGGGAGTGGCTCAACCCCAAAAACATAGTCTGAAAAAAAATCTTCCAGTTTCAGATCACTTAACTTTTCGGAGGCCCGGCGAACATCATCGCTGGTGTAACCCTTTTGCTTAAGAGCAAAATCCTTGTACAGCACCATCATAACATCATCCAGGTTGGCTTTCCCTTTTGTCGCTGCAATTATTTTGATATCGAGAAGCAAACCAAGCAGATGTCCCTTGTTGTAGTAAGAGATCGTGGTATTCTGTGAATTTTCATTAGGTCGATAATATTTGATCCAGGTGTCAAAACTTGATTCAGCTACCGATTGATGGAGCTTCCCTGGTCGAGCTTCGAGTTGATTAATTTCACCTTTGAGAACATCGAAGTAATCCTTCCGAGAAGTACGTCCCGTCCGTTGGAGAATAAGCTCATCATAATAAGAGGTGAAACCTTCCGCTACCCAGAGCTCATCCAGATAGTTCTCCTGATCATAGTCGAAGCTTGCAATCCCAGTGGGAACAATGCGCTTCACATTCCAGGTATGGAAAAACTCATGCGAAACCAGGGTCAGAAAACTCTTGTAACGGGTTGTGTCATTAAATGACCAGCGGTTGATAAAATTGACTGAAGAACTGGCATGCTCGAGCCCACCTCGGCCCTCTTCCACATGAAAAATAAAACTGTAATGATCATAGGGGAGACCACCAAAAATGGCAGCTTCTGCTTCAATTATTTTACTGATATCAGCGACCAAAACAGAGTCTCTATAATTACTGGCGCCATAGAGTGCCATGGTATGGGGCTTCCCCAGGACTTCAAATTCAATCACGTGATGATTGCCGATCTCAAGGGGAGAGTCCGCAAGCTGATCATAATTCTCTGCGACAAAATCCACATTATCTGGTTTGTTGAATGGCTCAAGTGCCGTGGTAATGGTAGACCAGGAATCAAGAAGATCGACATGGAGAAAATGTTTACGGTTCTGGTTTTTTTCCCAGTACATAAGCACACTGGCAGGCACAATCAAAGCATGGTCAGAATTTAAATAACTGGTCCGCACACTATGCTCATAAGCATAAACCTTATATGAAATGACAATGTCCTGCCCACCATTGCCCTTTATTTCCCAATGATTTTTGTCGGTTTTTTGAATTTTTAGTGCTGAGCCATCTTCGCTCTGGGCGCTAATATCCTGAACATTTTTGGCGTACTCACGAATCAAATAAGATCCCGGCGTCCACACCGGCATTGCGACTATCTCAGTTCCTTTTGAGCCTTCAAGCCTCATCTCAACCTCCAGGAGATGGGTATGGGGCTCGGGCATGGAAAGGGTGTAGTGGATGCTTTTAGCCTGCAGGCCAAATGAAAGAAAGACTAGTGCTGCGAATGTTTTTAATCTGTGGCTCATAAATATCCCCTGAAAATTTTAATAACCTCAAAATATGCCCTGAAAAAATTCTCTGACAAGGGTTTGGTTTTTCTTCTCCAGGCGACGATTCCAATCGTCGCCTGGTATAACATAATAAATTATTTTTGTTCCTCTCTCATTCCTGTTATTTTTTAACCAACCCCAAACAGAGAGATTTACCCATGCATCGCAATTCACGACGACGCCCTTATCGTCCATTTGGATATTATTTTATTTCTACAAACGTGAGCGAAGGCTATATGTTTCTAAACAGAAATATTTTTGGCTTTTTGTTGGAGCATGTACTTCATCTTTCCGCCCAGCTACATCATGTGAAGTTGGTTGCATACAAAATTAATCCCGATCATGTGCACCTCATTGCCCAGATTGGTCCACGTGGTACAATTTCAGATTATATGGGATCTTGGAAACGCCAATTTTCCAGGCAGATGAATCAAATTCTGTTCCGTGAGGATTTTAGAACGGCGGGATATCCAGGTGAGGATTCGAATCCTCGCCTGAGGAATTCCCAAAATTTTAAATGGCAATCATCCTATCACTCGCACCTGATAACAAGTAGGCAAGATTTCGACAATCATGTCAAATACATCCTGAACCAACATGAACATCACGAATTGCCAGAGAATAAATTTTGTTATGTGGACAATGATCATGTATTCAAGTTTAAATGACATGTCGAATTGAAAATATTGTGGTTTCCCAGGCGAGGATTCGAATCCTCTCCTAGTTGTATTTATCCCCCAAAAAAAGGACCGGAAAACCGGCCCTTTTTGAAACTCAAATTCGTGATAAATTATTTCGCGAATTGTTCCGCCACAAAATCCCAATTGAAAAGTTTCCAGATTTCGTCCAGATACTTGGGCCGGGCATTGCGGTAATCTACATAGTATGCGTGTTCCCAGACATCAACAGTCAATAGTGCTGTTAACCCAGAGGTCATT
>JABMOT010000122.1 GCA_013202385.1 Fidelibacterota bacterium | reverse complement strand
CTGTCATAAAGCGGCGCGATAATAATCTGCTGACCCACTCTTCACAACAACTATTTGCTTATTCTCTTCAAATTGTTACAAATACTTTTACACCAACCCGGCTTTATTGTAATTATCGATACTCGCAAAAGCATCTAACTTATTATTATATAATACTTTGCATTCCAATATCTACCATTCTAACTCTCCGTATTGACCTCACGTAAAACGTTCTATAGTCATTCTATAAGGAAATATTGGTAAAAACTGGACTCCCCTAATGTCCATCAAGCGACAGCAACATTACTTAATAAGCGTTCGTAAAATCTGCCTGCACCCCGTGTGCAAGCTGTCGATTCTGAGTAAGCCGAGCCATTGCTTGGACTCATCGATTTTTGGCTGATTTAGCTAAAAAAAGGGGTCTCAAAGAAACCCCTTTTTGCAGGGCTAGCCGAAGGCTAGCTAATTGAGTTATGTTTTACTTTAGTAAGGTCATTTTTCGCACCAGGTCACCATCCTGAGTGGTTAATCTATAGAAATAGATACCAGCACTGGCTGACTTTCCTTTGTAGCTTCCTGCCCATTCTACTGTATGCATTCCTGCAGAGACATGCGTATTTATCAAAACCTCTACCAGCCTACCTCGAATGTCAAGAACCTGAAGATTCACCTCTCCAGCCGTTGGAATTTCAAAACTTATCAGGGTTGCAGGATTAAATGGGTTGGGGAAATTCGCATGTAAGCTTGAGTGCTCGGGCAAAGCATTACTTTGATTCGCTGACACTGTCGTGGGTAGCGTTCCCGTTCGATGCAGGTTTCCTCTATGGGTTGGCCAATACATCGCCAGATCCCCAATACTGTTCAGGTCAACAACTGCCAGGTTAACATCCGTCCCTATGATGATCTCCAAATCATTATCGCCATCAAAATCTGCAATGGACGGTGAACCTTGAACTGGATTAGAGTTGGTTACGGGAAACCCGGTCACCTGGGTCCCATCTAAATGTAATCCATATAGCAATTGGTCAGTAGAGCCAATAAACACCTCTGCTTCGCCATCTCCATCAACATCGCCAATCGCTGGCGAACCTGAAATAGCGCCATTCGTGATCACAGGAAAGCCATCCAACAAATTACCAGTATGATCCATCACGTATATCCCTCGATCCACTCCTCCAAACGCAATCTCTAAATCTCCGTCCCCATCCATATCGCAAACAGCGGGATCTGACTGAACATTCTGTCCCGGGGTTGAGTAGGACCAAACCGATTCACCCGTTGATGAATAGACGTGTAGCTGGTTGTCATCACAGCCAAACACTATCTCAAGCTGACCATCGCCACTGCCATCAAGGTCAACCAAGGCCGGAGCACTTTTAATCTTATCGCTTAGGGTAACCGGAAATCCAGGCGCCTCAGTCCCATCCAGGTTAAACGCATGAAGCTTCTCACCCCAGGTGCCAACAATGATGTTCAAATTACCATCGCCATTCATATCGCCAACTGCTGCGCCCTTGTTCATATGACCTTCAAGAATCAAGGGAAAACCGGCGTAATTGCTTCCATCATGGTGAACGACAATGAGCTCATCACCATAGCCTGGTGCGATCACTTCCAAATCTCCATCGCCGTCTAAATCATACAACGTGGTAGGTGCAAACAAATAGTTGCTAGCGGTGTAAATAACTTCGGCTGATCCATCATGTTGGATCAGATATAGATTTTTATCCTTGGATCCGATCAAAATCTCCAGATCCCCATCATTGTCTACATCACCAACAGCAGGTGTCGATTCAATCTTATTGCCAACGGTTACGGGAAACCCGGCCAATTCAGTGCCGTCGACCTGAATCGCATGAATCAGACTATCTGATGCCCCGAAAATAATTTCTTTACTTCCGTCTCCGTCCAGATCAACAACTGCATTTCCATCTTTTATCACACCTGAACTAACAGGAAAATTTACTTGCCAGATGCTTGCCTCAACACTGAACTCTAACGTGATTGTGTAGCGGTGGGTGGTATCGTTGGCTATGACTTCCAAAGTAAAGGGATAAGCGCCTGATGGACCATCAGCGGCAATGGAGAATTGGTAACGGTCTAAAAAATTCACCCCCACATTTCCGTTAACAATATTACCGAAGCTCCCGGTACTGTCCGAAATGGTAACATATTCTGACGTGCTTCGCAGAATCCCGGTCACTTCTTCCGCATCCACCCAACTTGGTGCATTGAAGAGATTTACGCGCATACGGGCTTCCTCGCCGGGCGACAATTGGCCGTCCTCATTATCATTCACCATTTGAAGGCTATAGGAATCGTAGCTTAATAACGGAAACAAGGTGTGGGCAATGGCTTTATGAACATTAATTCGACCGGCACCTAGCAACCCGACATAATTGGGGTTGATATCGTCGATAGGATCAGCAGTGCTCATCATGTTTTCTATTAACCACTCATTGCTAGCCTCAGGGTTGGCTGATTTTAGTAACCCAAAACAGGAGGCAACCAGAGGTGAAGCCATGGAAGTTCCATCGTAGGAAATGTAAGACCCACCCGATGTATATACGGTGCTACGCATATTTACACCGGGGGCGCTGATATCAACCGTTGTCCCATAATTTGAAAAACCGGCTTTGCTATCACCGGATCCTGTCGCGGCTACAGAGATAACATTGGTGAATGCAGAAGGATAATGCAGGGCAGTTGTATTATCATTACCTGCTGCAGCCACAATCAGGGCACCATATGTGTTATAACAAACATTGATAATCGATTGATTTGAACCACCGCCTCCATCTCCACCCCAGGATAGATTAATAATATCTGCCCCGGCTTTGGCCGCATAAAGCATTCCTGGATAACCATCATAGATGAAGCCAAGCTCACTTTCATCGCTCGTACATTTAACGGACATGATCGAGCCATTAAAAATGGCACTGGAGATGCCGACCGCGTTATCCGTCGATGCTCCAAGCAAGCCGGCGACATGGGTTCCATGATCATCCAGACCTGGATACGTTAAGGGGTCATTGTCAGGGTCATTTCCCTCCGTCGAACCACTGGGATCCCAGCCAAACAAATCATCAATAAAAGTGGAAGGAGTTGCATCCCAATCATCGTCGTCCAGGCCATTCATAAATGGTGAACTACTGTGGAGTGCGTCTTGTAGAGTGATTCCCCCGACCCCATTATAATCTGAGATGTAAGCCATGATCTCCGAAGAGGTCACTCTGCCATCAGAATCCGTATCTACATCAGAAAAAATTGCAGCTGGGACTTCCGCCTGATTAACCCAGACTGAGGGCCAAAGATCGGGGTGGGTGTATTGCACACCTGAGTCAACGGATGCCAGAACAATATTAATATTTCCGGGGCCGATCCCTCCGGGAATGTCCCAGATATCCCAGGCATCATTTGCTCCAACTTTTGGCAGAAACCACTGTTGGCCATATTGGGGATCATTGGGAGTATAGTACAAGCGATTGATCGCTTCGGGCTCAGCGTAAAGAATACTCTCATTTTTTGAAAAATCGGAGATCAGCTGACTAAGATCCGTTCGGGTATTTTTAAAACGCAGGCGGTAAATATTTGCCAGGATCACATCCCCATCCATATCGTCCATGGTAGAACCGGGAACATATTGCTCCATAGATTCAACCTCACGAAGGCTCAACAAAGCATCAACAGCTTCGATTCCAGTAACTGGTGCTCCGTTGACAGTAGATATCTGCTCCAGAGCTAAATCCGGTTGGAGACAGATCAGAATGCGATCGTTGAAAATGGCGTCTTTTGAAACTCCTGTCCCGAATGCCGAAGCAGCAATCAAGATCAGGCCTACGTGGAACAGGATTTTTTTCATAGTTTATTTTCTCTTCCAAGAGTGAAAACGAGCTGAAAACCAAATCTTGATTTCCAGCTCGTCCATAGGGTTGAGATTAACCTTATTTAAGCAGAATCATTTTTCTAGATAGCTGGGACTTTCCAGAATTCAGTGTATATATATAGATACCAGAGTTCATATGTGAGGCGTCCAGATGGAGTTTGTGATATCCGGCAGGTTGGAATTCCTGAACCAGGATATCCAACTGTCGACCTGTGAGGTCAAATACTTTGATCTCAACATTGCCAGCTTCAGGTAGTGAGTAACTAATCTCAGTACTTGGGTTAAAGGGGTTGGGATAATTTTGAGACAGAGTGTATTCCGTGGGTAGCTGGTTATTAGTCTCAGCGTCAATGCCGACAACGACAAAAGCAGTATCCACATCTACTCTGAACATGAGGTTATAGTCGAGTACACCTGCCAAATTTTCCCAGCCATCCCCAACCTCGATATAGGATTCACCACTATAATGATCAGTATCGGCACCAATAGTGGGTGTGGAGGAAACTTCCTTAAGTCCCACGTAGAATGAACCACTCTCAATCCAAATAGAATCAGCAGTCAGATCGTTAGTGTTCCAGCCAGCAACCATGCTAGCCCAGCCGCTGTGTGTGATTTCACTCAAGGGTAGTCCACCCTCGCCGTCATCATCCCAAACATAGGCTGTGGCGTTGGAGTTTGGGGGAGGATCATTATTGACAAACACTTTGATACGTTTAACCAGGGTCGGGTATCCGACCGGTGTATATTTCACTGCCAGAAAGTGACCCGAACCCACGTTGAAACCCAGTTCTGCAGTTCCATCATCGAGAGCCATGGTATAAACAGTTTGGGTTTCGGGGAGCACATAAACCGGATTTGACATTGCGCTCTCCTGACCTTCAAATACTGTGGTCACGGCATAATAATAACCCACACCGTTGGTCACGGTAGCATCCGTGTAAAAAGCTGCTGTTAGTGGCGTCTCATTCAAAGGGGTTGTATAGGACCCACCTGTAAGTCGGCGGTACACATTATATCTTAAGCCCCCTTCAGTTGTGGTTACTCCATTGGCGTTGAGGGCATAGTTGCCATCAATACCTGTGCCGGCAAGGGATACCATACTGCCAGAAGGATGCCAGATAAAGCATTCTCCAGCACTTACACCGTCGCCATCAAGAGCAACGAATGGTGCTGAGGTGTCCGTATGAGCCCAGCCAACATAAAATTCACCTAAAACGTTGATATTCGCAGCACTGAGATCGTGCACCACCACTTCGTCCATGATGGAGGGAGTAATTGGAGCACTTTCATAAATAATGTCCTCGTTGGAATCCCAGATCGTGACGATGATGGGAGCAATTGTTCCTGGGTTCTCCAGGTTTCCACTGCTGATCATATAGCTAAAATTCTGTAACGCTGTTGGAAGACCGGCAACATAGCGGGTAGCCCAGGCAGAACCTACAATGCGTGGTGGGGCAGAATTCCACTCTATGGATCCACCTGAAATAAAAGATTCCAGGGAGCCATCACCGTAGGAAAATGTAACATCCTGGGCTCCATTGACATCGTTCCAGGATAAAGCAACCTGGCCAGTGCTTACATCAGCGGCTAAATTGGCTGGTATGGGCAGGACAAGTTGAGAAGTTTTGTACACGCTTACATCATCAATGTGCAATCCACTGCCGTCGCCACCGTCAGTATCCGCATCAATGCGGGTTCTCCACATGAGGCGAACGTCTTTACCGGCTAAGGAAGTTAGATCCAGGGTGCCGTTGAATTGCATTCCTTCCTGATACAGTTCCCAAATGGAAGAGCCTGGACGCGGGTTTGACGGATCTCCATAATCATAGAACAAATCGGACCAAAGGATGCCAGATGCAGTCAATCCTCCAGCGTCGCTGGCGTCATTGGAAAAGAGGGTTTCGCTGGCTGTTGATACATCGATATTATCCACATAAAATCCGGTAAGTGTGGCATCATCAGCGGTTGATTCGCTGCCATCAGATCCAAAAGCAAAACGAATGATGACCTCCTGATTGGCATAAGCTGACAGATCGAAACTGGCATCTACCCAGCCACCACTTGATCCACCCCAACCGGGGATATTACAGGCTTCACCGTTTGAGGTCCACCCGAAACCACTGGTAGACCGATAGACAGGGGCACCAACCAGGGTTGACCAACTTGCCCCAGCATCTGCAGAGATACGCACATTGGCAACATCCCATCCATTAATTGAGCATCCCTCAATGACCTGGGCAGCACCGGAGTATGCCTCCAATGCATACTTTAACTTAAAGCTAAGCGATGCGACTTCAGCAGGGAGCGTGATGGGATCTGTGTCTAAAAATTGAAGCCAGGCATCATTATATCCACCTATAGCTTCAGAACCACACCACCAGGATGTGCCATTCTCATAGGCGTTGAATGAGCTTGTGTGCCAGGGTATCGTGCTCAAATCTGCGACTTTAACAAAATAGTAATCGTCCAGAAAGGTATCCTCATTCCCATCAACATCAGGAAAATCACAGAATAGTGCAAAATCAAAGGTCAGGTTTTCCAAGTCAGTGATAGCAGGCAGGCTTATGACCGGGCTGATCAATTCTGAAGTTGTAGCCCCGGCAGGATCGTCATCGGCAACAAAGCTATGGGTGGGACTATAGGAATTAAGGGTTGTAAGATCCCACTGCCCAGTGTAGTCCCAGCCACTCACATCACCTTCAAAATCTTCGAAGAAGATCCCCGTGGAGTCCCGTTCTTCACGGAAAATGATTCCCGGGCGGACTGGATTCTCAGTGTTTATCTCACTGGTACTAATGGCTGAAGTTCTAGCCCGTGAAGTTTGCGATAAGCTGTGCTGCTGTGTATTGGCTGCCCACAGAGAGGACATGAGCAAGAGCCCAACTATAAAGGTGCGTTTCATCCGAAATTCCTATCTCAAATTCTTTTAAATTTCACAAAACCTATTTAAAAACCAAGTCCTAGCGACACTTGCTGAACCATACCAATAATACCGTAATTTGAGTAGGAATAGTCAAATAACAATTTGGTGCCATAAAGATTGTATTTCAATCCAACACCCATTGAAAATTTACGCAAGGAGTATTTATCGGCTCCATAATAGCTATCCCAACTGCCGATATTGACCTGATCGGATTTGACGCGAAGCCCATCGGTAAAAGTTTCACCCTCGTCACGGCTTCCATTCCCGTTCTGATCAAAATAATCCTCACCTACATCATAAACCTCGTTGTACTCAATCGAGTAGATGTCATACTGGATCGGCCACTCATAACTAAGCTTATAGCCGCCCCTAACGAACAGGATTTCATTCCAGGCATATTCGAAACCAATAGCACCTCGCAATACTGCGTCAAAGGGATCGTTAGCATCAAACAATAAGCTAAGCCGCTGAACGGGTGTGGGGAACCAGGGACTCTTGCCCCCAATGACATCAGAACGGATACCTGCTCTAAACACGATTGGGAGCGGCCATTCTTCAGTAAGGACCCGAGATGTGAGTATTGGGTTTCCCTGTAGATCAGAATTGATGTCTATAGGCTGATTAAGATCAGGGCCATCAAATCTGGCACCGACACCAAAATTCTGGATGGACATTCCTAAAACCATTCCATAAATACCAAGATCAAAATTGGATCCAATATCGAAGGCAAAAGTGCTAGCCGTTTCACGATAAATGCTCTCACGAACCATTTTGGCTGAAAGCCCGACTGCCAGACGATCTGTGAGTTTGCGGGAAAAGGCCAAGCCCAATGCCAGTCCAGAGACCTGAAATTGTTCGCCGGTACCGTCTGGGTAATCAAGGGTTGTGACCTCCATGTCACCAGAGTTCATATATTGAGCCAGAATTCCCAGGGTGTTACCACCGCCAAGCGGCATGGTAAATCCCAAATAATTACTGGTGATCCCTGCATACAGCTGAGTGCTGCTCACATAGAGATCCGCACCATCCGAGAATGCAATACCGGCTGGATTCCAGGCCATGGCAACTGCGCCATGGGCCAGGGCAGTATAAGCACCACCGACAGCAGAGCCAGCTGCGCCATATTCAAGTTTCAGGAATTGACCTATGGTTGTGGCAACTTTACTAAAATCGCCTCCTGGCAGAACGGAGTTGAGCGAATCCTGATGACTGGTTTGTGCAAGCAACAGGGATGGAACAATCAAGCCGGCAAACATCAATTTTGTAATCCTGTTCAGGGTTCTACGAGTTTGATATTTCAGACTCTGCGCGCAGGTGTTTTTATAGTTTTTCATCTCGCGCTCCTATCGGATCACGGCAAATTTGCCGGTATAAGATTCAAAGTTAGGGGTTTCCACAACAAAGATATATAGCCCTGGGGCCACCTCTTGTCGGTTCATAGATCGCAGGTTCCACTCCGCTTGACCTGAGAAAAGGTCATTGTGGAGAATGGTATAAACAAGCTCTCCCGTCAGCGTGAAAATGCGAATGACGCATTCGTCGGGAAGATGGGTAAAATGGAGACTTTTGTGATTGATGTCTCGTTCCCAATCTGCAGATACAACATACGGATTCGGCACAACCAGAATTTCAGTCAAATGTTCAGGCTGCACTTCCTTCATCTCAGTCAGACTTGATGCATCAAAGGTGAACTCATCGCCTTTCCTGAAAGGTTTGCTGGTAAAAATCCGTAAGGTATCGATATTCGGGTATTCATAATGAATGTTCGAGGTCAGTGAATCCGGTTTCCACGACAAAGCTATGGTCCACGACGTTCTCACTCTAGTGAATTCAATTCCGGGAATACCCGATTCTTTCAGATTAATTTTCGTCCCGTTCACAAAATCCGGGAAGGCATCAATAATGGGGAGCCCATCAGCTTCATCATCATAAGAAATCTTAATTTCCACTTTCTCATTTGTCCTTCTGTTCATTACAGTAAAGGGCATGACTTTCACGACGCGGTCCGTACTTGAATCTGGGACACCAAAGATAATATCATAGTCCGCAGCGTATTTGTAACCACTGGTAAGCGTGGAACTCAGTTCGATCGTCCAGGTCGGTGAATTACTGGGCGTTTTCCCAATCCAGACGGCTGTGTCAAATTCGGCATCAGCAAAATTCTCAGAGACCATGATGAATCCGTCCCAGGTAGGACCAAAGATCGTTCCATCGCTGAATGCTACAGGTTCTCTGCCGGCAAAACGAGTGGCATTGGTATCAATGTCGCCATTGGCATTGAAAACCCAGCCAATAATCGTATCGCCGCTATCCATATTATAGATGGAGTAGGTGGAGTTGTGGGTCGCTGCCGGATTATTGCCACCTCCTGAGGTGAACGTGGAATCGGCATCTACTACGATTTTATAAATCCCACTTGCCCCGGCAAGAATATTGATATCACCTGGCAAGATTTCAATGTATCCAGTTCCTTCGTTGGAGGGTCCCGCCTCTGGAGATCGCGCTTCAGGCGCATTTGAGGGTCGAGCATCAGGAGTCACAGTAACAAATTGTGGTAAAAGAGAGCTGTTACCTTTAAAGTTTTCCAAATACTCCAGGGGTTCCCACTTATACTGGTAGTTTCCAAACTCATCCAGAACATAGTTACCGAACTCATCGACAAGAATCACATTATTATCAGATATCATTGATGAAAGTTGAGTTCTAGGACCGTCAGTTAAAGTATCGATACCAATATCATAGGCTACAACCGCGTAGCTATAGGCAACGCCATTGACGACGTCAGCATCTACGTAGCGGTGCCTAAGACCGGAATTTGATCCCGTGCTAAACCAGGGTGATATGGGGTCGGGTCCAAGATAGGTTTTATTATAATTGTATTTGCTATCGCCTTCCTCATCTTCATCAAGATCATACTGGGCAATGGGCTTCCACCCAACCGCCTGCTGATTGAAGTTGTAGACGCGATCCCTGGCCGGGTCTCCCCAGGTAGCCCCACCATCGGTGGATTTGTAAATTTTATAACCCTGAAAATCAGGAACTCCGGTGACAATATCCCTTGAATATTCTGCTTTGGAGTCCCAATATAAATTGACCACACCATCATTCCCGACAGCAGAAACAGTCGGAGCATCCGGTGGTGAAAAACCCTGATATTTAAGATCATACATGATTTGGGCGATTTCAGCATTTTTTGCCAAATCAGGAGGTGTTTCCAAAGTTTCTGTATTGGCAGGAGGATCTCCCATGATCACAGCAAAGGAGAAGTAGGTGGTATCCCCTACAGCCAAATCGAATGGGCCGGCCGACATGATAAATACACAATCCAGACCATCAGGAAAATCTACCCGCAAGCCAGTTTCTGAATCAAAATGAGGGTTAATATCCCCATTCTCATCAGGATGAAAATACCATTGGTTGTAAAAAGGATTGAGGGAGTTGGCATCCCCAGCGGGTATATCTCGCCATTCCCAATCATTAAATGTGGCGCCAGCGCTACCGGCGTAGGAAGTATCCCCTGCCATGAGCGCATACATAATGTTTTCTTTGTCCTGTGCACCAGCACATCCAGCAGAGCCCACATAGTCCCCACCGGGGCAGCTTCCACCTGAGTTTTCATCAGCCAGAACACCTGGGCGTGAATACCAATCAAACCAATGCCAATCGGTCATCCCGAGGGCTTCACCCTGGGCGATATCTATGGTGCCGTCTCCATCGATATCCAGATCACGGGAAGCGCTGGGGGTATCCAGAAGTTTCAATGCTGAATAGGCCAAATCTTCAGCCCCATTACTATCATCATCCCAGTCCCAGATGAATGCCATATCATAATCGGGGTCGTAACCCATCATATCATCACCATTGCTGCGACCGGTATAACTACCATCTTCTCGTCTGGAATAGGAGTCAACATCAAAATAGAACCCACCATATACATCGGTGTAGTCAAAGCCATAATGGCTTCCATCCCCAAGATCACCCTCAGGGGCAACAAAATTCTTGGACTGATATTCATAAGTTACAGAACCATCTGCATGGGTGATGGGCAGCCAGGTACTATCAGGTTCTTCATCACCATTCATATCAATGGGAAAACCTTTGTATGATTCATTGATAATCTCAACTGTAAAGAAGGCGATATCTTCAGCATAAGAGCGTCCATAGGAATGAGCATTTACCGTGATATGCATGCCCATGGGATAACCTTGAGTGCGATCCTCATCACGACTGGCGAGACGATCATCAAACTCCATGTAGATGTCCTGATCGCCAATATGACGCCCAAACACTTCCTTGCCATAGTTGGGAGAACCTGGATCCGTGTCTACGGCCCAGTTTCCAGGCCAGGTCCGAATTTCCTCACCGGTTTCGAGGTTGACTTTCATGGGCCAGGTATCGGGGATATCACTTGATGCAAGCAGTGGGTACGGATCGCCAGTGTCGGTATAAATACCCCCATAGATCTCACCAGCCAGCACATCGCCAGAGTGGAGCTGACCGTAATGGCCTTCAACTGATTCCCAATCGACCTGTTTTTTATCCGTCACTCGATCAAACCACGATTCTGAAACCGTTGAGCCCCAATACACCAGAGTGTCGGTATAAAATCCATCCTGGGTTGAGTATTTTGGCCTTAAAGCCCAGGGCGCAATAGTACCATCAGGCATGCGACCAGGTACACCCATAATCAGCGAAACATCAGAAATGTATTGATAACCCTTGTACAGACCTGAAGGTGACGAGTAATCCTCAAATTCAATAAAGCTGCCATAATTGTGGGTTGCAAATTGTAATTCACCCTTGCTCACATAGCCACGACCCCGGTTCAAGACCGGATCAAAAGCCGTGGCTTTTCTGAAACCTTTTTGTTTGTAGGGCAAAGGTTCTGCCGCTTGAAGCAGCGTTGCCAGAAGAATAACACTAAGTAGGACTAATAATATTTTTTTCATAAAAATCACCTAAAAGGAAAACTCTAGTGTGAGGTCAATTTTGCGAGGATCAGAATAGTAATACGGACGATCATAAACCGTCAGTGAGGCATAACCATTCTCTATTGCATCCGATGCACGACGACCCGGGTCTTCCGGGCTTCCGGTTTCTTCATAAATATCGATGACATTTTCCCGGTTAAAGATATTGCGCACGATAACACCTGCTGTCCAGGTTGTACCCATGAGCTTGAAATGCTTGCGGGCAGCCAGATTGGTCTCAATATACCATGGCATTCTTTCGGAGTTGGTTGCCCCTGAACGATTCAAATTGATATCAAATGGCGTGTAAGGCGATCCACTGATGGCCACCAGTGTCATATGAACGGCCGCATTATTCAAGGGATATCTTCCGTAGATCTTGGGACTGTTCTTCTTGCTGAAATTGTAGCCACCGGTAATTGTCATATTGTGAGTACGGTCGTAATTCATGAGAACTTCCTTCTTTGGCATCGACTCAGGTGTATCTGAGGAACGATAGCCTTCCCAGGCATCTGCACGGTTAGCTGTAGCTCTGGACAGGGTGTATTGAATCACAGTCGACCAATCGCCACCGCCACGTTTGGTCAAGGAAAGATCCAGACCGCGGGCAGATCCGTAATCATAATTCACAACCACTGAGTAGCTATATGGAAAAGCCTGGACACGCTCTGTGGAGGCCAAATCAGAGTAATCTTTGGACCAGCCAACTACGCCGAGTCGCCAAAAATCCACAAATTCCCAATTCAATCCAAATTCATAGGAGGAGACGCTTTGAGCCTGAACATGACTGTTTCCTAAAATCGGCAACGCGGTGGTCAGGTCGTCCGCATCGTTGAGATAAATGTTTCGATAGGTTAAATTCTGATAGTAGCGACCATAGCCAAAAGTAAAGGTGGCCTTGTCGGTGATGACATGACTGATACCCAGACGTGGCGACCAAAGTACATTCCAGTCAGTCGGAACTTTTCCAGATACCGATCTTCTTGGATCTGCCCAGGAGCTATCCAGTGAATTTTGAATATCGACACGCACACCCATATTGATTGTCATCCAGGGATAATCGAGTTTATCCCGGAGATAAGCTCCGATTTCGATGGGAGACTTCTCCCCAGTACCATAGATGAGTTCTTCCAGTTTACTGTCCCGTTTAATGGTGCCAGGCAAACCGTATGTTTCACCATACGGGGTATCCAACCAGGGCAATTGGGTTTCATCGAAGGTGATCAGGTGACGTTTTACATCCAGTCCGCCCCGCAATTGATGGTGCTTGTTCACTCGGGTGGTCAGGTCAATTTTAAGCTCATCAGTTACACTCTTGGTATGATGACGATAACGATCGGCACCACCAGAACCAAATTCATAATAGAAGATGTAATACAGGGAGTCACGCATGGCTTGAATTTGATCAATGCCCATACCGCTCGGATTGGAATACAAGTCATACGTTGAATCGGGGTAGAGCATATAGGCAAAGTTTGTGTATTGACCTTCAGCCAGAAATTTATCCATGGGATCGCCAATGTGCCACATGTGGGTCACACCGGCTTTGTCCTTATATTCCAGTGAATCAAGGGGGTCGATCAGAGAACCGTTGGATTTATTACTGGTCATTCCGTTCAGATCCACATCTGAAAACAATCTTTTGACAAAAATCTTATCCCAGGGGCCGATTTCCAGCTGTTCGCCGACTCGCAGACTGATATCAAAGGGATCATCATAAGGGGCGCCTTCGCTTACGCGATCATAATAGCGGACCTGAACCCGCAAACAACCTGGTCCCCAGGCCTCCAGAAATTTTGAAAAGGGTGCATCGTTGAGTACAGTGACACCGGGACTAAATTTTTGGCCACTTTCATAGGGGATATCACACTGACCATTGTATTCCACACCCTGGTGCATCCCGCGGGCCTCGGTTCCGATCTTGTATTCCACCCAATCAGGATATCCATCTCCATCCATGTCACCGTTCTCGACATTCATCTCCATTTGCTGGGTGAATCGAGAGAGATTAACGGTATAATAGGTCTTCTCACTTAATTGATGCCTAAATTCCAAGTGGTAACGTTCTGACCATTTGCGGCTTACGTTTTTGCCCTCTTCGTAAAACTGGTTCCAGCGATTATAGGTTTTATAATCGGAATTTACATACCAGTGCGAAAAATTGAGTTGTTTGTATGCGCCTATTTTCCAATGTAGTTTTGTGAAAATATCAAAGGTACGGTCATAACCGAAAGCTCTCCAACCTGCCTCTCGATCTAACCAGTGAACCTTATTCTCGTTATTTATGCGGTTCCCTGGATCATTTTCTATATAGACCAGGTCATCAAATTTCAGGACATCGTAGGCACTGCTGGTATAGTCAGCAGACACATGAAAGGTGAGATTCTTGAGACCAGGGATCAGCGGTCCTGAAAGGGAGCCTGCATACTTGTTGTAATCGCGTAATTGATCCTGTTCAGCGCTCAAAGGACCCAGATTACTGGTTTCCCATTCGAATGAACCTTCGTAGGTATCGGTACCAGTTTTGGTAATATTATTCACAATGCTGGACATTGCATCACCATACTCTGCATCGAATACGCCTGTTTGGACAATAAATTCCTGAACTGCCAAGGAGTTCAAGCGTGTGCCTTTACCCAGCCCACCGTAGATTGGATTCTCAATATACATTCCGTCAATGGTATAGCCAATTTCACTAGCGCGACCACCACGAACATGAATTTCTTCGATACCTCTGTCCTCAAAACCGGGGATCCCATATTCCGCACTCTTTATCTGAATAATACCAGATTGAAGTGTAAGCATTTCCGTGAGATTTCGAGCCGGGAGGTTTTTTATCTCCTCAGCGGTCCTGACCATCTTTTTAACAGTTACATCTTTTTCAACAAGAGGGCGATCAGCAACGACAACAATCTCCTCACCGCCGATGATCTCATCTTCCAGAGAAAAATTGATACGCATGGTTTGATCCATGATCACACGGACATCGCTCATGGTTACCTTGGCATAACCGATCATACCAACTTCCACAGTATAAAGACCTACGGGAATGTTCTGGATGAAATAGTCACCCACCATGTCGGTAGCAGTCCCCAGGCGCAAGGAAGGGATCATCACATTAACACCGGGCAGTGGCTCTCCAGTAGCAGCGTCGGTAACAGTACCGGTAATGGTGCCTTCGGTCGAGGCCCAAGCCAGACTGGCACAAAGTAACAACAAAGCGATTTTATAGAATGACTTGACCATATTTTCTCCCTGCAAACTCACAGCTATCTACCTATAACTATCTCATATATAACGCGATTTTTTTAGAAACAAAAAGAGGTCAACTGATCATCGACCTCATCGTGAGTCCTACTAGGCTTTAGAAGTATAAACTTGCCAAAACCTGTGTTGATTCAGATGACCTCTTTTTGTTGCAAACACTTAATTTATTTCATCAAAAGCATTTTTTTAACTTCCCGATATCCGTCTACTTCCAATTCATAGAAATAGGCACCACTCGGGTAGGTTGAGCCGTCAAATGAAATTTTATGTTGCCCGGCATTTATCTGTCCATCAACCAGGGAGACCACTTCCCTGCCCAGGATATCAAAGACTGTCAACTTCGCCAAACCACTTTCGGGCATATTGAAGGAGATCTGGGTACTGGGGTTAAAGGGATTAGGAAAGTTCTGATTTAACGTGGCGGTGGTTGGCAGACCCACATAATCATCCTCCACTGATACTGGAGAGAATTGATGCTCCATAAAATAGACCCGATTCATATAATCTTCGGGGGACGGAGCATCGCCTGGAACAGTAAGTACCTCATAGTCTGGTATTTGATATAAAATGTATACGGTTCCGTTCTCGGCTACCCGGTGCATATGCGGGTCAATTTCGTCATACTCTCCATCAACGGTCATGGTCACGTACTCAGCGTCAGACCAGGTCATTCCATTATCAGCCGAAAAGGAACCTACGATATTGGCATCATTCCAGACAGTACTATCTATCTCATTAACAATTTCGTCAGTTTTTGTATAATAAACCAGGTACAATGCTCCGTCTATAGCATTGTCAATGGCTGCGGAATAGATACCAGAACCCCACGCTGGCAAATCGCTGGAAAAGCCTTCCTGCATGGAGCCGACGAACGAAATATCCATTTGAATGGGACCGCCTCCAGACGAGAATACTTCCTCAGCAACACTAAAATGATAAACCCCGCAATACTCACTCCAGTTTGGGTAGACATAAGGAGATGCTGATGGAATCACTTCGGCAAATAAATGCAATCCACCTGCTTCATCTGTCAATACCTCAACATCATAACCGACAAATGGAATGTTATGGCCATGGGTATAAGTAGTATCATTTTCTTCATCATACAAGGTGTCAGGAAAGAGTTCTGCAAAATGCTCATTCATCGGCTCATCCATAAGCCAGTGCCAATGACTCCAGGTGGCACCAAAATCTAAGGTCTGTTTGACGAACAGGGTATGATTAGCAACTGTGAGTGTGTCTAAATAATACGAGGCCACAGCATAATAGCCTACACCACTTTCGTTGATATCAAAATTACCACTTGAAGTATAGGTACTCCCCTCAGTATCGGGAGTTAAGAATTCGCGACGGGTGTTAACAATCTTAGAAGCATTCGTCCAAGAGAGACCAGATCCTCCATCCCAGCCGCCGGCTTCCTGCGTGTGAACAATGACGTGATCGCGATCGTTGGACCAATCTTCCATTTTGACGTTAAATATTTCATTCCCGTCGGGATCCATTACATAGTTGGCTGCAACCATCCAGGAATCGATAGAACCGGGATCATTGTGAACATCAGTGGGTGTAGAAAATATTTCTCCATCATATTCACCCTCATCATAGGTGTAGAAAACTCTACCCTCATTACCGCCAGAACCGCCGGCACCCTCTGCACCAGATTCAGTCCAAATAACCATGGGGATATATTGAGAGGCCAGTGTGCTGGGATATCTGGCTCCATTGGCTGAGATAGGATTATCTGTATTACCATCTCTATTCAGAAAATCATAGGCCGTATATGATTCAAAACCATCGGAGGTATATGCTGCACCCAAAGCACCTGAGGTAGCAGCTGCCCCTTGCCATTGGCGGTAGACCAGAAAAAATGTTTCCGGGTCAGATTCGTTGCGAGCGATGGGATTTGTTATTGACGAGGCCATGCCCCATCCGTTTTTCGAGGAATCAATCAAAACGCCATTGAGCTCCCGTAAAGCTGGGTTGAAGGTACTCCTGCTCAAGTCTGCTGGCATATCGCCACGTTCGATTCGGTCAATCCGAGTATCTGGTTGAGCTTGACTCCTTTTTTCCGCACTCACTTGAGCGGCAAATGCACTCCAAGCAATAGCGCTTAAGAAGACGATGGTAAATATTTTCTGCATAACAATCCCTTTCATCGTTGCGGGCTTTAACCCGTAATTATTCTTTCAAACCATAAATCCACTGCATTTGTAAAGCAAGTAGAAATTCCTGCCATAACGATTACATAATTAGCACGATTCACTTACGCAAACACCAGTTGTGTTACAAGCACGGCTGCAATTATTCCTGCCAGATCGGCCAATAGCGCTGCTGGCAAAGCATGACGCGTTTTTTTTATTCCCACTGATCCAAAATATACCGCCAGGATATAGAAGGTGGTTTCTGTAGATCCCTCCATGATAGCGGCCATTCGGGCAGGTAGTGAGTCCACCCCAAAAGTATTAATGAGTTCTGAAACAATCCCGATTGCTCCACTACCACTGAGGGGGCGCATCAATGCCATGGGAATGACCTCCCCTGGCATCCCTATCCAGGTCGTTAGTGGGGCTAGCATCCCTGTGATTAGATGAAGGGCACCTGAAGCGCGAAAGGCACCGATGGCAACCAAAATGGCAACCAGAAAGGGGATGATTTTGATGGCCACAGTAAAACCTTCTTTTGCGCCTTCCGTAAAAGCCTCATACACTTTGACTTTTTTATACCAGCCATGCCCGATGATGACAAGAATGAGGATTGGGATTGCTACGGCTGATACGCCGTTAATTACACTCTGAAACATATCAGTCCTCCCCTCCCTCATTCGCCGGAGACGAATTTTCGATTTGATATTTTGGTAGTTTCTGGAGCAGCTTGATGGCAATGATAGCCACCGTTGTGGAAACGCCAGTAGCCAAAATTACGGGGCCAATAATTTCTGCAGGATTCGAGGCATTTGCAGCCGCTCTGATGCCAATCACTGTTGCAGGAATAAATGTCACTGAAGAGGTGTTTAAGGCCATAAAGGTGGCCATGGCATTGGTGGCAGTATCCTTGACCTTGTTTAATTTCTGAAGTTCCTGCATGGCTTTCAGACCGAGAGGGGTGGCAGCATTTCCGAGACCCAACATATTGGCAGCAATATTCATGACCATGGCACCCATGGCAGGGTGATCTGGCGGGACATCCGGGAAAAGTCTGACCATAACCGGTCTTACTGCTCTGGCAAACAATTTCACCAATCCTGACTCCTCTGCGATACGCATGAGTCCCAACCAGAGCGCCATGATTCCAATTAATCCCATGGCCAGATTTACTGACGCTTTTGCAGAATCAAACAAGGCTTTTGTAAGGTCTGTCAGCGGAACAAAAGAAGGGTTGAATACCAGGCCTGAGACACTTGTATAATCAAGTCCTAGACACTGAAAGCCTGCGACGAGGATGCCACCGCCCAATAGGACGATCCAGATGGTATTAATCATGGGGACCAGTCTTTGCAGAATTTTTGTTTTTAGCTTTTATAATATGCCTCTCGATCATTTGTTTACGAAACATGCGTAAGATTATGGCAAAAATTATTATACCAAGCACGTAGCCGATTGAAGCGTATAAGGACATATAGTCTCCTGATTGCCGCTTGCACTAGTTGAATCGATAGTGAATGAAATTAAGCATTCAATACAATTCGAATAAATTGGATTTTGATAAGACGAGTTTCTTGCCACTGCAGGTTATCAGGTGCGATGGAAAGGTTCAGACTCTTGGATGGATCATTCGTGGCCATGCGTGCTTCAGCACCGGCTGTTTTAATAGCCCGCTTGTTAAGATTTCCGATTACAACAACCCAGGATGGCTGTATTATGAAAACAGCGATTAGCATGCTAATCAGCATGAAATGATGTTTGATACCCAATTTTTCTCCACTAACATTTCATTAACGCAACGACCTCAAGTTTAGTCCAAATCAAATAGGGGTGCAAGTTTTTAATGGAGCCACCTTAAAGCCTTATTCTACAAGGCTTCTGGCGATATTAGGTGATGGTTATTGTAATGAATATAAGCTAAAATCAACATTCACAAGGTTCGCCACGAAACAGGTCTGTTGCAACGTTCATCCTCGAGCTATTCTCGGGCTGAAAGTGTCAGACGGCACCCTTTGAAATCTTGCTAAAAAAGTCAAACAATAGCTTTAACTGATAAGAAGCGACAGGCTGAATATCATTTTAGCGGGGAAAAGGCTTTACTCATTGATCCAGTGAAATTAATCCTAAAAATTGTGCATGCTTAACGCGGATAAAAGTAAGAGCTTGATATGATTAAGAGCAGCTGGTTGAATTTAATCGGGCCGAAGTGAGAAAACGAGCCCTGACCACTTCCCTTCGTCAGCATTTACATTTGTCGGGCGACCACCGCCAGCTTAAGCACTCTGATCCCGTACTCAGTCTCAACGAGGGCCAGATAGACACCAGACGCTACCTGGCTATTGTTGGCAGTTCTTACATCCCATACAGTCTCCTGTGATCCACTGTGTTCCAGAACTCGAACGACCTGGCCAGCCAGATTCACTATTTTGATGGTGGCTATCTCCGGTAGATTGATAAAATGGATGCGACTATCGAAATAGGATTGCTCTTCAGGATTCTGGGCAAAATAAGGGTTGGGCCAAACCTTGATCTGGTTCAGATCTGGTGTCGTCACAGTGGCTGCCTCGGTGGAAAAATTGAAAGTATCAATCCCTAACTGGATCGGATTGTCGTAACGGATTTCAACCACATCCCCCACCTGGTAATTGGTTCCATAGAACACGAGCACCCAGGTCGCCAGTGCATTCAATGCATCGCGACCATTGTCCACCGGGATTGGTGTGACAGGATCATAGGGTGAGTTCACTATGACTGCATACATTCTATTGACCATGTTCCAGGCGTAGAATGGTTCAGCAGTTGCCGTTTGAACTCTATCCCTGAAAGTCAGGTTAACCTGAATGCCTTTGTCAATATTCCAGACTTCAAACGGAATTCGAATCATAAATGCTTCAGTTGCACCATTTGCCAGGGGATGTGCTGCAAATCCGTTGGCAAAGCGGAAGATTGTGGCCATTGACCCACCAGAGACAACGGTGATCTGGGTCTGACCATTCACTACATTTGTATCGAGGATCCCTGTAAAGCGCAGTTCCAGGTCATCCTGTAGTTCATTCATGCTGGTTGTGCCGACCCCAAAGTTATCGATGGCTTTACTGCTAATCGTGCCACCAAAGATGGTGTAGTTCTGAATATCAATATTCGTAGTGTTACTATTTGAAGAAAGTGTGGTTCCTCCGAGGAGATTTTCACTCAAAATAGTTGAGGCGAAATTAATGGGAGCGTAATAACTACCCTCAACTTTAATCTGGAATCCATCAACAACGGGTATGGAGCTAGTGCCAACATTTTCACCGGTACCAGGTCCTCCCGAGTATCCGCTCGTATGTTTATGAAAGACTCCATCGGTATCAACGTAGTCAAATATTTGGCCATTCAACGTGGTCATATCTTCTAGCAATTTATCACCCGCTGAGTTCATGAGATTCCAATGTTTAATGGATTTATACTCATATCCAAGCTCGGTGATGGTGATGGTTCCGGCAACATCAACAACAGTTGCATACCCATCATCAAACACCTTGTAACCTGTTGTGAACGGGAATGTCACGGGCTCAATATTCACGCGAACATAGGCATCACCCTCTACAGCACCAAAGGTAGAGCGTGCAGAATCACCCCAAGTGATGATGTTACCAGGTTCAAATGTTCCATCGGAATTAACTGTGTTCTGCCCTGAACCGGTACCATATGAACTATAAGGACCCTCTACAGTACCCCAGCTATTAACGGTTATATCGTCTGGTAAATCCAGCTCAAATCCATCAATCCAGGCACCATCTGGTGAAACATAGTTTAGTGTGTAGACAAGGTCAATTGTTCCAATTGATGTGGAGGCAATCGCGGCTGCGGTGATCACCGTTCCGGTCAAATCGTTTGATTTACCCAATTTACCAATCGAATCTGGATAATTGGTTTGCAACCAAAGACCGGCAAGATTTCTGTAATAATGCTGCTGGTCAAAGTAGACAGTATAGTCATCCCCCGCCAGCTCGTAGGGGTTGATGACTTTAACAGTTACCGCCCCATTCCCTCTTCCAGAATGGGCAACCGGGATATCTGATTCAATATCCAATGCCGGATCAAGATAAACATTTGTCTGAGGTCGAATCGCGATGATTTGTGATTTTGACTCCAGGGAGCTTGGACGCATCAAGCCATTATGGGCATAAGCTGTAACTGAGAAATAGTACTCCCGGTCATCGATGAGAGTAGAATTGCCGTTGAGCGTATCTTCCTGAATGATCAGAAAGTGCTGAATTCCGGTATCTGCTCCAAATTGAATGGGTCGAAAAATAAACTCGCCTATATCAGGCTCGTAAATATTGTCCCAAATTCGTCTGACCCCATTGATCAGATCAAAGGTTGCCAACAATATTCGATTACTTGTGCTATCTGTGCTGGCGTGTTGGTAAATATTATAGCCTTCAAACACATAGGGATAGATAAAGCCTTCAGAATAGGATTCAGCATTATCATCCCATTCTAAAATGATTTCACCCGCAGAGGCTGTGCTAGTGAGTTCCGGTGCCGGGGGTAATGCTGCTCTTACAAAATTATTGTTAAACAAGGACTGCACCACATCATCAGTATGCTTTAAGGTGGTTACCGAGCTTAATGAGCTGATGCCTTGACCATGGAGCAAGGCTAGGACAACTTCGGCTGAATCACCGGGACTAAAAGCAAATGGTCCCGACGATAGCAGCATACGTCTATCGTCTGCTTGATTATCATCACCATCTACCCAGATATTATCAGTATCATCGAAATTAAGATTGGGATCATCAGAGTGTACGAATTTAGATGTTTCGCCAGTAGCAGAGTTGATGAATGGTGATCCATCACGTCGGAAACCCGCCATGTAATTATAAGCTTCTCCTGCATCATTAGGATCCGTGTAGACATCATCACCTCCGATATATTTTATAAATGATGTCATCGGCAAGCCTTGAAATCCTGTCTTTACGCTGCCAAAACAATATTGTTCAGCCTCGGGGTCAGCGCTGGGAACAGCAACGCGAAGAAGATCAACGCCAACTGCTGGAGCTGCTTCACCATAAGTCAAGTCAGGTCCATCATTGTAGCAAAAACCAAGGCTACGACTCACATCACAGCCCACATAATCATCTCCACCATTACCCAGATCAGGATCAGACCAAACACTGATATACAGACTATCAATCTCATTGCCACCTTTGTTAAAAACCTGAGCTTTAACAAACATCACATCATCGAGAAAGTCGAAATAATTGTTATAGCCCCAGATGGTCATGTGTAGTTCAAGCCCTAAGGGTTCTGTATTGAAAATACGGTGGTTATCACTGATTCCATCATTCATGACATAGTAAATGACCTGATCTCCAATGAATTCAGGGTGGTCAGGGCCAGACGGCATGGGTGTATATATTCCATCATTATCTGCATCTACCCAGGGGGCGCCCAGTTGCACCGGCCAGGCGGCAAAATCAGGATTCAAATCAGGATTATTGAGATCGCTGATATTCACCTTATAAAGTTTGTCAGATACAGCTTCTCCATTAGAGCCCCAAGGTCCTTGGGTATATTCAGGGGCATATTCGCTGATGGCTGTTCTTATTTCTCCATTAACTTTCCCGGCAAACCAGAGTCCTGCAGCATAAACAGAATATGTCTTCTCGCCCTGTGGCCATTCCAAACCGGAATGACCTGAAATACGATGGGAAACCAACATGCCATCATTTTCCAAATCAGCATGAATTCTATTGCCGTCAAAGGAGCCCACGCTGAGGATTTGGTGCTTGGATAAATTCCGCTCGTTAATGTTTTTTGCAGTGAGATTCACGATGGCAGTCAGTATCAGTATGCAGGTTAGGATAATTGCTTGTTTTTTCATCCGAATTGCCTTTCTCGATATTGTATTTCTATGCTACTGGTTTCATTTAAGTAGTATTCTTATGGTAAAACAATGGCCAGTTTAAGAACTTTATCCCCCTCATCAGATGAAACAACAGCGATGTACATCCCCGAGGCTACCAGCCCATTTTCATAATTACGGCAATCCCAAAGAGCTTCCTGGGAGCCGTCATGCTCTATGATGCGTAGCAGTTGACCAGCTAAGCTATAGATCTTGATAGTAGCTAGCTCAGGAAGATTAATAAAGTGGATCCGATAATCGTAAGTCCTTGATTGTTCGGGGTTTCTGCCCATGAAGGGGTTGGGCCAGACTTTGATATTTGTGGGATCAAAAGTTTTTGTCGCTGGAGCAATAGTTGTGAATTCAAATGAATCCACACCCTGTTGAAGCGGGTTATCGTAAGTAATTGTAACCACATCACCCACGTGATAGTTCGTACCATAGAACACAAGTACCCATGTTGCCAGCTCATTCAGGGGGTTTGAAACACCATCCCAAATCCCGGAAATTGGTGTGACTGCATCATAGGGTGTATTCACAACAACAGCGTACATTCTGTTTACCAGGTTCCATGCGTAATATGGCTCAGCAGTTGCAGCCTGCACACGATCACGGAAAGCCAGATTGACTTGAATTCTCTTGTCGATATTCCAGACTTCAAAGGGAATCCTGAGCATGAATTCAGAGCTTGCACCACCCCCGAGCGGGTGAACCGCAAAACCATCCTGGTTTTGCATCATGGTAGCCATTGACCCACCTGAACTGACCGTGATGAGGGTCTGTCCATTCACAATATTTGTGTCCAGTACTCCAGTAAAGCGAAGTTCCAGATCTTCCTGAAGCTCATTGATACTGGTCGTTCCTACACCAAAATTATCCATGGCATAGCTGCTAACAGTACCGCCAAAAATAGTGTAATTTTGAATATCAAGATTGGCAGTATTACTTCTTGAGGAAAGCGTTGTAGCTCCCAAAGGGTTCTCGGTTAATGCCACTGAAGCAAAGTTAATCGGGTCAGTATAGCTACCGTGGACCTCCACCTGGAATCCATGGATGACAGGATTTGATACATTTCCCACACTTGCAGCCGGATGATATATCCCGTCAGAATCGATATATTCGAACTGTGTCCCAGCAAGTGTTGTATTATCCCCTATGAGCACTGATCCTGCTGAATTTTTCAGGTTCCAGTGTTTGATGGTCATAAACTCAGGATCAATAATGGCTATTTCAGTTGTATCAGCTATTGTCGTCCAAGTTCCATCATCACGTTTATAATAATGTTGCTGGTCAAAGAAAATCGTGTAGTCAGCTCCGGATAAATCATAAGGATTGACCACCTTCACGGTTACGTCAGCATCTGCCAATCCCTCATGAGTAACCAGAATCTCTGATTCATGATCCATACCTGGATTGATATATACATTGGTCTGGGGGCGAATAGCGTGAATGGGTGAGTTAGATTCCAGTGTTACCGGAGCCAGGAATCCATTATACACATAGGATGTCACTGAGAAGTAGTACTCACGGTCGTCAATCAGACTCATATTGCTATTTATGGCATCTCTTCGGATACTTAAAAACCTCTGGATACCCGAATCCGTGCCAAATTGCACAGGTTGGTAGATCACTTCCCCCAATTCCGAATCAATTACATTGTCCCATATCTGGGTCACACCATTTTTGAGATCGAAAGTTGCCAGAAGAAGTCGGGTGCTTGAAGTATCTAAACGTTCATGCTGATAGATATTATACCCTTCAAATGTATAGGTCTGATCACCGCTGGTTATGTAAGATTCAGCGTTATCTTCCCATTCTAAAATGATCTCATCACTGGAAGCGGTCGCTGTCATATTTGGTACAGGGGGCAGCTCAGCGGATGAAAAATGTCTCTCATATAAAGCTTGTACCTTATCAGATTTATATTTTAGCAAGGTTACGGAGTTTTTTGCGTTTGTCCCCTGAGCATGCAAGAGAGCAATGACTATTTCAGCAGAGTCACCAGCATGCAAGGTAAAAGGACCTGACCCCATAAGCATCCGTTTATCACCACAACCACCAGGGTCGTCACTATCAACCCAAATGGCATCTGCATTATTGATGTTCAGATTCGGGTCACCGGGATTCACATATTTGGTCCACAGACCCGTTACAGGATTAATAATTGGGCTCCCATCTCGTAGCCATCCGCTCAAATAATTATATGCTTCAGCCTCATCGTTGGGGTCTACGTAAACATCACCACCACAATCAAACTTCATGAATGAGGTCATAGGTAAATTCTTAAATCTGGTCTGAATAGCACCAAAGCAATATTGTCCAGCTGTGGTGTCAGTGCTGGGAACAGCTATTTGCAGAAAATCAAAACCAAGAGCAGGAGCTTTATAACCAAAGGTATTGTCAGCACCATCATTGTAGGCATAGCCAAGACTACGATCTATATCGCAGCCCACCCAGTCATCTCCTGCGTTACCCACGTCAGGATCAGACCATTGACCGAAATGCAGCGCTTCAATTTCATTGCCACCCTTGTTATAAACCTGGGCTTTTACAAACATCATGTCCCCCCAGGGAGTATTGCTTTCGTAGCCCCAGATGGTCATGCGTACTTCAATTCCCAATGGTTCTGTATTAAATATAGAGTGCTCATCCTGTTCGCCATCATTCATCACATAAAAAATGACCTGATCTCCAATGAATTCAGGCTGGTCAGGACCAGATGGCATGGGTGAATATATGCCATCATTATCTGCATCTATCCAGGGAGCGCCCTGTTGCACGGGCCAGGCTGCAAAATCAGGATTCAATTCAGGATCAACAAGATCGTCAATATTCACCTTATAAAGTCTATATGAAGCACCTTCTCCCCCAGATCCCCACGGACCCGGCGTGAATTCTGGTCCGTACTCAGCAACAGCCGTTCTGATTTCACCATTGACCTTTCCGGCAAACCACAGCCCTGCCGCATAAACTGTATAGCTTGAGTTTCCCTGTGGCCATTCCAAACCGGAATGCCCTGTAATGCGGTGAGAAACCAACATGCCATTATTTTCCATATCAGCATGAATTCTGTTGCCGTCAAAGGAGCCCACGCTCAGGATTTGGGGTTTTTGCAGATAGTTTTGATCAAGGTTCTTGGCCATAATTGTTGACTGGCAGATTCCAATTATAAAACCAAGGACACAGATATTTTTCATTATTGCAGTCAAAATCACCCCCAACATTTGCATTTCGTTGAGTATAACCAAAAATAGGCTAATATTTTAGTCATTCCATAGATTTAGTAAACGTTGGTCTTTAATGTTATTGGATATTCTTATATGGATTTTAGCTCTGCTTTTAGCCTGGGTCTTTTTGGGAAGACAGGAATAATGAAATAAATAGCTAGCGCATTAATACCATCTTTTGGATTGCACTATTTTTGCCAGCAGAGAGTTTACAATAATACAAGCCAGACGCTGCTGGCCGACCGGATGATTCCCGGGAGTCCCAATGAATCAAATAGATACCTGCAGTCTGATACTGATCAACCAATGTGGCCATGTTTCTGCCCAGCATATCATATATCCTGAGTTGGACGGCTGAACCTTCTGCAAGGCTATATTCGAAGCTGGTTTGGGGATTAAATGGGTTGGGGTAGTTCTCACCCAAATAAAATCCAGACAGCCGTTGAACATCCTCTGGAATAGCTAAAGAATATATTTCTATCGGTGCTCCCGGTGTCAGGTCTTTATCGATCAGACCAGGGTAATCAGCAGTATATCTATAACAGCGGATAACCTCATTCTGGACTGGTTCTGATCCTTGTTCCAGAATGCCACTTGCTGTCACAGGATTGACGTAGACCCAGACGATTTCCCCATCATGAGTAACTTCAAACAAGCGTCCATTATGGGGAGAACAAATTAGCGTATTTCCGTTTTGAAGGCGTTGAGATCCTCCAAAGTTTGGAGCTATGAATTGAGAAGAGTCATGATTGGAAAAATAGCTCCAGATGCTGGCTTGCGGGGCGAAGGGTGATCCAGTTGTATAGCTATAGTTACCCAAAGAATCTACGGGTGGAATAAACTCATCTAATGATGGATAATTACCTTCAGGTCGGTCCAAGCCATTATTGAAGATCATTAAATGACCAGCGCCTGGTAATCCAGGGGCTATCCAGTATGCATCGTGTTGGGCGAAAAAGGTTTGATCGTCACTCGTCCCTGCACGGTAGCTCTGTGGATTACCCCAGCGATATAATAGGTCACCACCCTTATTCCTATTACCACCTGTGTGGGATGCAGCCTCCAGGCTTGTTGTGCTATGATCAATGATCCATAAATCACAAGTCGTGCGATTACTGACAACGATCTGATCAAATTCTGGATGATAAGCAATTGAGTTGGTGTGGAGCCAATCACTCCTGCCATCACGGGAATAGTAGTTAAAATCAATGAGCTCAGGATGAGCTGAAACCTCTCCATAATTGGTCTTATTAATATCATAATTCTGAACAAGATGATCTCGGGCATGCCAGGCCCACACAATCTCACCAGAATATGTTTCGGTTTGCTGAATTTCTAGAATTGATAAGGATCGAACTGAGGTTCCGTCAATTCTTTCCGGATCTCTTCCGTTGGCGAGGGCCTCTTCAACTGGAATGATATCGTTTACAACCATAAGAACATTTCCGTTGGGCAAGGGCGCAATATCATGGTGCTGATGTCCGGAGTAGAATTCCCAAGTTAGTTCCCCGTCCCATGTGAATTTTTCGAAACCACCATTGCCTTCACTTGTATCTGAAACCAGAGCGGAGGCACGCAGTAAACTACCATCCTCCAACAAATATGCTGTTAGGCTAGGAAGGTGTGAACTCGACCACTGATTTACCAATCGACCCTGGTTGTCAATCAGAAAGGTTTCATTTGATTTTTTTGGCGAAAATAGAGTATATCCCAATTGAGATCCGGGCTGATTCACCAACACACCAACTGTGTTTTGACCCATAAGAGATGTAAAAAACAGAAGTAATATTGGGAGGAAGATATGTGGTTTTATTATCACGAGAGAACTTACCCTAATTTTTGAGAGTAATCAACATTGGCACTATAATTTACCCGTTCGCACACCGTCTGAATGGCTAAGACTTAGCACGTATGCTAAATTCATCAAAACGAGGTAATATACAATTGCGACTGGGAACAGGCTGAGTTGCATCGTCACTCTCTACTGCTTCAAGGAGCTGGGAACAGTCAGTTTAGCTAGAAGGGGGTAGTAACCGAGAGTCAACATGAGAATGCATAAATCGTCATTCTCCTTGAACAGTGGCTGGGGATCATAAGGACTGTTCACCGCAATGGGATACATTCTTTTGATCTGATTCCTGGCACAAAAAAAAGAGGCTATTCTGAAAAGAATAGCCCCTTTTTATTGATTATTTTAAATCAGTGACTGGTTTAGAAACCAAAGGTGAATGCTAATACACTCAAGTCCTTAAGTCCATCAAGCGTTACTGATTTATATCCATATTCTACACCAAACACAAAGCTGGAGATCGGAATCGATAAGCCACCACCAAAAGAAATCCCATAGGAATTCTCAGTGAGAGCATCTAGTTCGGTACCCCAATCATCTGTATTATCATCCACAGAAATGAGACTGGTACCACCACCAACCCATGCACCGAAGGCATCAGTTTTCATGGCATAGTCGGCGCCCAAACGGTATTCATTGAAACCGAATGAGTTGTTTTTAAACACGCCGTGAATGTTAACCATATTGGCCACGGTATAGGTAAGACCGATATCGAGGGAAGCTGGAATCTCAAACGCCTGGGAAGGAATTTGAAAATTCTCAGAGACTGTTCCCTCTTCAGAACCCAACGGATCTAGTTTTTGCTCCAAATCATTGCCAGAGAACTGCATTTTGACACCAATATTTTTCAAAGCAACGCCGATGCTTAATGGCATATTTGCAGCTTTGTACTGTACACCCATGTCAAAAGCTCCACCTGTTGCAGATGTTTGGATAAAGGTTTCACTGATGACCTTAAAGGTGACACCAAAGGCAACCCGATCAAAAAACATCTTTGCAAATGAAGCAGATATCGTGAGGAATTTTGGCGAAAAGAACGATTCCTGATATCCGTTTGGGTCTTCCGGCGTGGTATGCAGGAGGTCTCCAAATGACAGGGTCTTTGCCGACAGTCCGATGGCATTATCACCCATCTTGGTCACGAAAGAACCATAGGATACACCTATGTCCGCCAGATAGTTCAAATGGGACAGTTGAGCTTCCATGTTTGTGGAGAGCTTGGCAATACCGGCTGGATTGTAAAACATGGCATCAGCACCGGACATGGTTGCCATATTAGATTCGCTAAGTGCGACAGCTCTTGCACCAGTAGGGATGGTAAGTTCCAGAGCACCATAAGTACCCACAGATTTACCTGTCCCAGCAAATGCTACTGTCACAGCGAGAATCGGAATCAAGAATAACGCTATTTTTTTAGTATTCATCGTTAATTCTCCTTTCTAGTATACATCTAGTCGTTGCTGTGGCATGACGACTGCGAGTTTAAGAATTTTATCTCCATCATCTGGTGTTGTGACAACGGCGATATAAACACCTGAGGCGACCAGTACATTAAAGCTGTTCTGTGCATTCCAGACATGCTCTTGTCCAACAGTGTGCTCAAGTGTTCTCACCAATTGTCCAGCCAAAGTATAGATACTTATTGTTGCTTCGGACGGTAAGTTGATGAAGTGAATATTATTCTCAAGGGGTGTTCTCTCTTCAGGATTATATCCAAAGTATGGGTTAGGCCAAACTTTGACCATATCCATGTCAGTTGCTTTCGCG
>JABMOT010000121.1 GCA_013202385.1 Fidelibacterota bacterium | reverse complement strand
TGGTTATCACCATTACTCACAACTGTTTTATCAAGCGTTATCCTGTTAGTGGCTATCGTCGTCAGAACCGCGGCGGTCGAGGCTCTGCAGGAGCAAAGGCAAGAGACGAAGATTTTATTGAGCACCTCTTTACCGCTTCTACCCATGATTATATCCTCTTTTTTACCGACCGAGGAAAATGTCATTGGTTACGAGTACACGAAATACCTCAAGCAGGCAAAGCAACTCGCGGAAGGGCATTAATCAACCTCTTGCGGGTAGACCAGGGTGAAAACGTCCAAGCCTACATCGCTGTGCGGGAGTATGCTGAGGATCTGTTTATCACGATGGCCACCTCTAAAGGTCTGGTTAAGAAGACAGCCTTAACCGCCTACAGCCGTCCCATGAAGGGTGGAATTTTCGCCATAGATATTCGTGAAGATGATCATCTTATCGATGCGCAAATCACCAGTGGTGACAATGACATCATTCTCGGAACTCGAAATGGCATGTCGATTCGCTTTAGTGAGTCACAGATTCGTCCAACTGGTCGCAAAACCATGGGTGTCAAGGGAATTGAACTCAAGGGTGAAAATGATAGTGTTGTCGGGATGATTGTTGTTCGTCGTGAGGGAACCGTACTGGCTGTGTCAGAACATGGTTTTGGAAAACGGACTGAGGTTATCAATTACCGCGTACAGAATCGCGCTGGCAAGGGCATTATCACGATCAAGACCACACCCAAGGTGGGTCACATGGTTGCATTGCTGGAAGTGGTGGATAATGATGATCTCATGATTATTACCAGCCGCGGTGTGCTTATTCGTCAGCCAGTGGCTTCTATACGCAGCATTGGTCGTAACACCCAGGGTGTGAAGTTAATTCGCCTGGATGAATCAGATTCAATTGCAGCAGTTACTCGAGTTCAGGAAGAAAAAGAACCTGAGGTTACCCTGGATGCCAATGGTGAAATTATTGAAGGAGAACAAGCCACGATCTTTGATATTGAAGAAGAGAGTTCTGAGGAGGATGCCCCGGAAGCTTAGCCCGGAGCATGCTGGATGAGTCAGGCAGATTTTACACAACGGCTTGACCGGATCCTTGACCGGGTCGCGCAAGCGGCTCAACGGGTCGGTCGAGCCGCTGATGAGATTACCCTTATCGGTGTCAGCAAACGCAAACCTATAGAAGACATGCAGATCGCCTACGATGCAGGCCTACGTGATTTTGGTGAAAACCGGGCACAGGAAGTCCGCGATAAATTTCCTGACTTTGCCCCAGAAGGTATTACCCGACATTTTATAGGCCATTTACAGAGTAACAAGGTTAAGTATCTCCCCGGACGGGTAGATCTTATCCATTCAATCGATTCTACGCGTATTGCAGATAGCGTAGATCAACGCTTTGGAGCTCAAGGCCTTAGAATTCCTGTTTTGATAGAAGTCAATATTTCTGGTGAAGCAAATAAGGAAGGTATTGAAATCCCTCAACTCATGGATCTGTCAGGATATTGTAGCGAGAAAACAAATCTGGATTTTTGGGGTCTCATGACTATTGGTCCTTTGACTGATGATCAAGATCAGGTCCGTCAGGCATTCCGGGAAATGAAACTGCTAAGTGATCAGATTGAACGGCAAATTGGCGTTCAGGGAAGCAAGGCCATACTTTCCATGGGAATGTCAGATGATTTTGAAATTGCCATTGAAGAAGGTGCCACGCACATCCGGGTAGGAACAGCCCTCTTTGGTCCAAGAGTATTTTAACGGAGGAGTACGAACATGGGACGATTAACGCCACAAGAAATCCGAGATCATGACTTCAAACAATCACCACTGGGCTATAGTCGAGATCAGGTTCAGCAATTTCTAGATGAGGTCGCTAAGGAATTAGAGGCTCTCATTCGTGAATCCAACGAAATCCATGTTGAAAATAAAGAAGCTCTATTGTTGCTCCAGACCTACAAGAATGTAGAAGACAATCTCAAGGAGACTCTGCTTCTGGCACAAAATGCTGCTCGTGAGACCCTTCGAAATGCTCAAAACGAGGCTGAAACAGTCATTCGCAAAGCCAACCTCGAAAAAGAAGCCCTGCTCTTTTCCGCCAAGGAAGATCTTTCCAGGGTTCGGAATGAAATCCGAAAATTGCAGTCCCATCGGGATTTAATTTTGATTAAGCTTAAAAACGGCCTCCGCACAAATCTGGAAATTTTGGAGACGGAATTCTCTGGAGAAGAGGCTTTGGAGAAGTCGTTTGCAAACGCAGAACCTTTTGGCGATGAACGTATTGTGGATTTTTCCAAGCCTGATCTGTTGGTAGACGACCTCCCCCCAGAGAATGAAGAGCCTGAAATTATTATTGATGATGCTGAGGATTTCTCCCGCGAATGAGTGTTGCGCCGATCATTTTTTGTGCTACTGAATTCAAAGATCGACTCGTAGCCCTTTATCCAGAATCGCTGGTTCTAGCATGCTCTCCCGATCTAAAGACTTGCCAAACCCAAATCTCCAGTCTTGATGGTCTGGATCAAAAGCAGGCCTGGATTCTTTTTCGCGGCAATGAACAGGAAGTCCATAATTATGCAGTTAAAGATCACATCAATCTTTCCCACGAAAACCCCCTCATTGGACCTGCGAATCTTGATCGCGGACCCCGGTTTCCAGACATGTCTGCCGTTTATGAGCCTCAAGCTGAATCAGATCTAATTGTGGTCTTGGGTGATGATGTCGATCTTGACAAATTTCAGGAGCCCTGGGCTCCAGCAACAGCTGGTGTCTGGGAGGCGATTGCCTTGAAACACCGCGGATATAGAATTAAAGCCTGGCTAATATCTGATCTGGAAAAATGGGTCCGTGAATTGTCAATCTTGAATTAGATTAGGTATCATTTTTGAACGACCCCTGCGGGTCAATTGGAGGAAACATGCAAAAAAATAGTGTTAATAAAGCAATCCTTGTCGGTCGTCTCGGTCAAAAACCAGAGTTGAAATATACTGCAAGCCAAATGGCCGTCGTGAATTTGAGTGTCGCCACAACCGAGTCTCGTAAGGACAGAGACGGAAATTATCAGGACGAGACTGAATGGTCACGCGTTGTGGTCTTTGGTAAGACGGCTGAATTTGTAGCCAATTATCTTGATAAGGGAGCGCTGGTTTATGTTGAGGGTCGTCTACAGACACGCTCATGGGAAAACAAAGATGGTGTCAAAATGAGCACAACGGAAGTGGTTGCAAATGCAGTGACTTCGCTTGGTGGTGGTGGTGGCCAAGGAGCCCCTCGTCAGAACAGCGGTGATAGTTTTGGCGGTGGAGCAGCATCCAGTTCAGGTTCTTCGGGACCAGCGAACAATCCTTTTGGTGGTGAAGACGATGAGCCTTTACCTTTTTAGAATACTTGAATTTATTTGATCTATATAAACCAGGCGAGGATTTGAATCCTCGCTTGGTGTTTATAAGCCCCTTATGATGCATGATCTTACTCCCTGCCCCCTTTGTTCAAGGATTGATACCCACCCATTCCATCAAGATATTCAGCGAGAATACTTTATTTGTCCCGCGTGTGATGTGGTTTTCGTTCATCCAAAGTATTATCTCGATCGTAAAGATGAACTCAAACGCTATGAGCTTCACAAAAACACCATCGGTGACTCTGGATATCGCTCCTTTCTCCAACAGCTGTGTAGCCCTCTCCTGGAGCGTTTAGCGTCAGAATCAATCGGACTGGACTTTGGCTCGGGACCTGGACCACTGCTGAAAATTATGCTTGAGGAGCACGGACACACGATTTCCTTGTTTGACACGTTCTATGCGCCGGATAAAAAGGTTTTCGAATGTTCTTATGATTTTATCACGGCTACGGAAGTCGTTGAACATCTCCATCATCCACTGTTCGAGCTTGATAGACTGTGGTCCCACCTTAATCCGGACGGGTATCTGGGCGTCATGACCAGCCTGCGTAATCGGGAAGTCAGTTTTCCAAGGTGGCACTATCTCAGCGATCCGACCCATGTTGTCTTTTATTCAGCAGAAACTATGAAATGGGTGGCAACACGCTGGGGTGCATCCATGGAGGTCATCAGTGATTCTGTGGTCTTTTTCAAAAAGAGCGGGTAGTGCCAAGCGAGGTGAGGATTCAAATCCTCGCTTGGGAGAAGTCAACAACACGGTGTATCTTTCAAGATGACGCTCATAAAGTATATCGATGTCTTTCCCTTTGCCCAGACCCAAGCAGGGCTTCGCTTTCTCTTATTGCGACGAGCTTCTGCAAATAGTTATCCCGGTATTTGGCAACCGGTTGCTGGGAAAGTTAAGCCAGGCGAAACTGCCGGGGAAGCTGGACTTAGAGAGTTTAAAGAAGAAACGGGCTTCACTCCACTCCACTTTTATGCACTGGATCATGTCTCAAGCTATTACCTCCACGTCAGCGATGAAATCATCCATGTGCCTGCATTTATGGCCGAAGTTCGTGTTCAGAATCCGAAACTGAGCCACGAGCATGACGCCTTTACATGGCTTACCTCGGAAGATGCAATTTCGACCGCCTCTTGGGCGCCTTATAAAGTTGCTCTGGATAAGATACCCAAATTATTGGATTCGTCGCCTGCCCTTGCCCTGGCAAAAATTTTATTAAAAAGTCCTTAGGTTTACTTAAACCCTTGATTTTTTTGTTCAAAACCTCACTTTTTGACACATTTATTCCACAAGATACAGAAACCCGCTGATTTAAAACCACAATATATGGTATCACTT
>JABMOT010000120.1 GCA_013202385.1 Fidelibacterota bacterium | reverse complement strand
TAAGATAGATCGTCCTGATTCGAGAATAGCAGAAGTTATTGATGAAGTTTTTGACCTATTTATCGATCTGGATGCAACTGAGGAACAAATAGATTTTCCCATTCTTTATACAGTTGCCAAAGAAGGTGTCGCTCATCTTGAGTTGGATGACGATTCCTCCGATTTACGCCCCCTATTTGATACCATCATTAATTATATTCAGGGACCTGAAGCCGAGGATAATCACGTTCCCCAAATGCTAATCGCCAATCTCGACTATGACGCCTACGTTGGTCAACTTGCAATTGGACGTCTGAAAAATGGTGTGCTGAAAACGAACACCAATTATCTCCTGGTCGGTGAACATAAAAATATACCCAACGTAAAATTCTCTGCGCTTTACACTTTCGTAGGTCTGCGACGCCAGCAGGTTGAAGAGGTTGTTTCTGGCGATATAATCGCCTTTGCCGGTATCGATACCATCACCATTGGCGATACGATCACATCAATGGAAAATCCTGCCACCCTCCCACGCATTCACGTGGATGAGCCAACCGTTTCCATGATTTTTTATGTTAACACAAGCCCTTTTGCCGGTCAGGATGGCAAATACCTGACTTCCAGACATATCCTTGCTCGACTGGATAAAGAGATGCGTCTCAATGTCGCCCTCCAGATTGAACAGCTCAAGGGTCGGGCTGATGCCTTTGAGGTTAAAGGACGAGGTGAACTACAAATGGCTGTACTGATTGAGACCATGCGACGAGAAGGCTTTGAATTTATGGTTTCAAAACCCCGCGTTATCACAAAAGAGATTGATGGCGTATTTTCAGAGCCTGTAGAAAAACTTTACCTGGACATTCCTGAAGCATTTGTAGGAGTTATGTCAGAGAAGCTTTCAATTCGCAAGGGTCGTATGGTAAACATTATCAACCACGGAAGTGGTCGCGTCAATCTGGAATTTCGAATCCCTTCACGCGGATTGATAGGTTTTCGCACAACTTTCATGACAGATACCAAAGGTGCCGGAGTCATGAATACCATCATGGATGGGTATGAACCTTGGTTTGGACCTATTCCACAGCGTAATACTGGAGCTCTGGTCTCTGATCGCTCCGGGAAAGTGACCGCCTACGCCAGTTTGAGTATGGAAGATCGAGGTGAACTTCAGATTGAGCCCGGTACAGCTGTATATGGTGGAATGGTTATAGGTGAACGTAATCGCCCTGGTGATCTGGATGTGAATATTACCCGAGAGAAAAAATTGACCAATATGCGCAGTGCCAATGCTGATGCGACTGTGACATTGAGAAAACCCCGTATGCTGACCCTTGATCAAGCAATCGAATTTATTTCAGAAAATGAATTGGTAGAAATTACGCCTGATAACATCCGCCTCAGAAAAATGGAGTTGGATCCAAATAAACGTCTCTCTCAAATGAGAAAAGAAAAGCTTGAAAATAACTAATGGAATTTCAATATCAAAAAACAGGTAAATATTTTGGCCAGATCGCAAATGGTCTGGAAGAAATGGCCGCTGAAGAAATTGAAATATTGGGTGCCACTGATGTTCAGCAACGTTTTAGAGGTTTGAATTTTACGGCAGACTTGCCAACCATGTATAGAATCAATTATGGTTCAAGATTTCTCACCCGTGTTTTAGCCCCGCTCATTTCATTTGATTGTCACAGCACAAAATATCTACACAAAACTGCCATGGAAATACCGTGGGAAGAACTTTTTACACCTGAGCATACATTTGCCATATTTGCCCAGGTAAGTAACAGTGCCATTACCCATTCCAAATATGCCTCTCTCATTCTAAAGGATGCCATCGTCGACAGATTCAGAGAAAAGATGAATCGCAGGCCAAATGTCGAAACCGTAAATCCTGACATCTGGTTCAATCTTCACATCGAAAATAATAGGGCTATCATCAGCCTGGATACGAGTGGAGGTTCACTGCACAGAAGGGGCTATCGCCTCGATACTGTGGAAGCACCCATGCAGGAGACTCTGGCTGCTGCAGTGGTTCAACTGACACAATGGGATGGTTCCAAGGTGCTTATCGATCCAATGTGCGGATCAGGTACCATTGCCGCCGAAGCTTATATGGCACTCACTCACATCCCCGCCAATTATTTCAGGAAGTCTTTTGGGTTTGAGAAAATGCCTGATTTTGAAAAATCCGTCTGGCAAAATTTACGTAAAGAAATGGATGCTGACATCAGCATCCCGGAACAAATTCCCGTTCAAGCATCTGATGTCGACCCTAGCGCTCTCCGGGTTGCCAAGCGCAACCTCTCCCATCTTCCCGGTGGAGAAGGCATTTATACCCATCGTAAAGATTATCGTGAAATCACCCTACCAGAGGGTGCTACACTGGTGATGAATCCACCTTTTGGCATTCGTCTGCATGCAGGTGAGGACCTGTCAACCTTTTACAAGGAAGTCGGTGATTGGCTGAAGCAAAAATGCCAGGGCAGTGAGGCATACATTTATTTTGGCGAAAGACAGTATCTTAAAAATATTGGGCTGCGTCCAGAATGGAAACTCCCTTTGGCTCATGGAGGACTGGATGGTCGCCTGGCAAAATTCGTGATGTACTAAACCGAATTAAGATTAAATGAATTATAAACTTCAAGATAAGCTTTTTTTATTACCCCATAAACCTCGATAAGGAGATTGCTTCACTCTTTTCAGTCGTTCGCAAAGACGCTACAACTTGAGTCACCTTAAACAACCACCAACTCACCAACCCATTAAACTCATTAAATATCCAAAGATTCCACATGCTTCGACGAGCTCAGCAAGACACACCACCAAACCCATTGAACCCATCAAACCCATCAAACTCATTAAACCCATTAAACCCATAGAACCCATAGAACCCCACTAAGGGTTTTCCCCCTGCAAGTTCAGGCTTGTCCTGATTACGGTGAGGCTCCTTAAATGCTAAAATACTTCCAGACAGGCCGGAGAAGGTCTTTGAGAGGAAGTAGAAATGAGCAAAACGAGAAACACCCTGATCACCATCCTTACACTGGTTATGAGTGTTTCCACGAGTTTTGCAAAGTCCTATGACGTCTATAGCTTTGAGGCTGAAGCTTCTAATACAATAGCCATAAACATTATTCAGCAGAATCAAGACCAAGTCAGGGGTCGCTTGCTCAATGCTGATGAGGCTTACTATGTATTTGAAAATGAAATCGATTCTTCGGTTCAATTAATCTCTCGTGAAAATGTACAATATTTGGAGACAAATATGGATATCAACCTGTATTCCCTCTTGAAGGGAAAAGACCCTAGTTCTTTAACTGATATTATTGAATTGAATGATGGAACCAGAATTCCCAGCATCGTCCTGGACGTTGGGGCCGAAAATATCCAGTACTTTACTGGAAAAACAATGCGACGTGAATCCATCTCCGCCGAATCCATCTACATGGTATATATCGATAATGCAACCATAAGCATCCCATTTCCTATGATGGCGGCTTCCAATAAACCAACACTCTAAACTCACGCTCCAGCGATAACGATCATACATTCAGGCTAAGCTCAATTTGCAATTCGTAAATAGCCTTACTCTCTAAGGTCAGCGATTCTGAAAGAGTGGAATGCTTCTTGCTTAAGTGTTCCTTGTGCTGGTTTGAAATACCTATCCTTCAATCAGCACGGATTACGAGGTGGTGAATGAAGCCAAGTGGTGAAACTCAGGGCATCTCGTACATGCTATCAGAATTATACGTTTTATGGATGGAGAACAACATGACCTTTAGAAAATCCTGGGCTGAACCCTGGAAAATAAAAATGGTCGAGCACTTGACGATGACTTCTCGCGAAGATCGGATCAAGGCAATCGAAGCTGCGGGCTACAACACCTTTTTATTAAGATCAGACGATGTTTATATCGATTTGCTTACTGACAGTGGCACCAATGCTATGAGTGATCGACAGTGGTCTGGTATGATGATGGGTGACGAAGCCTATGCAGGTAGTCGTAACTTTTACAATCTTGAAAAAGCAATTCAAGATTATTATTCTTACAAATACATCATTCCCACACATCAGGGACGGGCAGCCGAACATATGATGTCTCAGATATTGATCAAATCAGGAGATTATATCCCAGGAAATATGTACTTTACCACAACCCGGCTGCATCAGGAATTGGCTGGAGGCACCTTTGTTGATGTTATCATCGATGAAGCTCACGATACAGAAAGTGAACATCCTTTCAAAGGTAATGTTGACTTCAAGAAGCTGGAAGCGTTGGTCAACAAAGTCGGAGCCGACAAGATCCCATATATCTGTATTGCCACGGCCGTCAATATGGCTGGTGGCCAGCCCATTTCACTTCAGAATATCAAAGAATTGCGCAAATATACCCGTTCCCACGGTATTGCAATCGTACATGATATGACCAGGGTTGCAGAAAATGCATGGTTCATAAAACAACGCGAGCCTGGCTATGCTGATAAATCAGTGAAAGATATCGTATTTGAAATCTGTGAGCTTACAGACCATGCCACTATGAGCGCCAAAAAGGATCCTCTCGTCAATATTGGTGGCTTTATGGCTACTAATGATGAGGATGTCTATCGCAAGGCTCAGAACATGGTTGTCATTTATGAAGGTCTCCATACTTATGGTGGCATGGCTGGCCGCGATATGGAAGCCCTGGCCATTGGGATTCATGAATCAGTTCAAGATGATCACATGCGAGCCCGTGTCGGTCAGACCATTTATCTGGGAGAACAACTCCAAAGATATGGCGTACCAATTGTCAAGCCAATTGGAAGCCATGGTGTATTCGTGGACGCCAAAAAGTTTTTGCCGCATCTGAATCAAGATGCTTTTCCTGCTCAAACCCTGGCTGCGGAGATATATATCGAAAGCGGAGTAAGAAGTATGGAGCGGGGAATCGTTTCAGCAGGTAGAAACAAGGAAACCGGGGACCATAATCGTCCAAAACTTGAATTGGTCAGGTTAACGATCCCACGCCGAGTTTATACCCAGGCACATATGGATGTGGTTGCCGAGTCGATTGCCGATGTCTACGAAAGAAGAAATCAAATTACTGGTTTAAGAATGAGCTATGAGCCAGAATATTTAAGGTTTTTCCAGGCCAGATTCGAACCCCTGACCTGATCGTTTCGAGCAATCCGTTTGGATGATACGGCTCCTGAAAACAGGCGTCGTATCATTTATTCCCGGCAGGTCCTAAGTGTTATCTCAACGATTTATTTTCACGCTTTAGCCTGCTTCCCTCTGGAAAAATGGGCAGAAGTATCGGCTTGAAAACACTGTGACCCCTGCTAATATATAGGCCATATGAAATCTATCCTATTCATCGATAATGACACAGCCCTGGCTCGCAGTGTGCGAAGTCTCGTTGAAATATTAGGCATCCCTTTTGAACATGTTGCACGTAAAAATGAGGTTCGCAGGTTGGTCGCCACTGGAACAGTGGGTATGATTATTGCGAATTCTGAAATTACCACCATCCGATACGAAGATATGGCTGTTGAAATCGATACGATTCAGAAGCGCAATCGGATAGAAAAATTCCCAATCTATTATGTCTGTGACGACAAACCCGTAGCTGGTGAAAATTTACCTCCTGATGTACCCGGGGCGTTTTTAATCAGCAGAAGTGTAAGTCTTGAACAGATATATCGGATTATAGATCATACCCTTTTATCGGATCAAAGGATCGAACAGTCTGGTGGTTTCATCCAATACAGTCAGGTCCATAAGAGTTTTATTGACGGATATCAGGCAGTCCTTGGTGAGCTGAGACGGATATCAGACAAGACGCTGGAACTATGATTGTCCGACTACCCAATGCTCAGCTGAAACTATCCGTATTAAAGGATGGAGAGATTATTCTGGGTGAAATTGTTACCGGGTCGGCCAGTAATTTTGATATCGTGGCGGGACTGGCTCACAGTGGGATTAATTATGGACTCCAAAAGGAATATATAGAAAAACTGGCTACAGGGCACAAGGGACAACTGCCTATTGCCATCAGTGAAACACGCGTAGAGCTTGTCAAATTTAGCGTTGAATTTTCCGATGATGTGGATACCGAAAAAGATGATCCATATGAGATTCTTGCTGGCTTGCATAGCAAGGAGATATCTGGCATGGTCATGGCCGGGGATCGTTTGCTCACAATCAATTCATCCTCCAAACGGATACTGACCAAGCCGGATGGCAAGGAAATCGTCCTCAGTGATGCAGGATCTGAAGAGATTCACCATTTCCTGGGCAAAAATGTTCGGGCCAATGAAAAAGGAAACTCTATCTATGCCACGGAGGATGGGGTTGCACAGATTACAACCAGAGGTAAGGTTTCGGTATTTCCCTTCGAATCTCATCGAAATATTGGCAAAATTCATGGAAAAATAGAAACAGAATACGCCATGCTTGTCCAGGGTGATATCACTGGTGGCGCCAATATATCCAGTCTGGCAACGCTCATTGTACGCGGCGTTGTACGCGCCTCCAGTATTCGCAGTGGCGGTGATTTGGACTGCAATAACGGGCTTGACAATATTCGTCAGACTGATGAAGGTGAAATCAGGGTTGAACAAAACTTGCGAACGTCAATTATCAAAAATTTTAAAGTGTGGGTCGGTTCAAAACTGTTCGCCCACCGGATCATTGATCATTCAGTGGTCGAGGTCCTTGATACGCTGGCATGTCCAAGAATTGCTGACTCAAAAATATCAGTTGGCAATCGACTGATCGCATACAATGTGGTACGTGATTGTATCATTAAATTTGGCCCCGGCGCAGTTGAAGATCCATTTATTACAAAATTTAAGCAAACCCACCTGTCTCGAAGTCGCAGACACCACGATAAGCATCTCTCACTAGAGTTTCAACAGGCTCAGTTAGAACAACTTCGCCAAAAAAGCTTATTGGTGCTGCAACGACTAAGAGGTGAGAACCAGAGCAATGTAATGGTTGCCAACGTTCTCAGAAGATATCTTACTACCATGGAGGAGAGTTTTCGAATTTACAAAAATGACTTCCAGGAACTCATTGATATTGAGAAGCTTGTTACACAGGAGAGAGCTGAGCTGGCCTATAATGCCAGTTTAATAGACTCTTTTTCCAACCCAACCATTATGGTTGTTGGGAAGATTGAAGCAGGTACAAGAATCATAGGACCGACCAATAGCATTCTTCTGGAGAAATCAATGTCCAGTGTTGCAGTCACACTGGATCCGGAAACAAAAAAACTCGTATTTAGTCCTTTGCCAACAAAAGAGGATTTATAATTATGGCTGAGAAAACAAAATTGTGGTATTTGCAAAATTTCAATATGCTTGAGGGTATGAGCCCAGCTATGATGGCCGATCTGGCGAAAAATACCAGCATGCAATCCAATTCAAAAAAAGAAATCATCTACTTCCCAGAAGAAGCCTCTAACACGATCTATTTCCTTAAGACCGGAAAAATAAAAATATATCGGCTCTCCGAGGATGGTAAAACAACTACCCTGCAATTGCTGGGTCCTGGAGAAATATTTGGCGAAAGTGCCATTCTCGGTCAGGACACTCATGACAATATCGCTGAAGTTGTCGAAGATTCCGTTGTCTGTGCCATAGACAAACTTGATTTTCAAGATCTTATGGAAAAGAGCCCCCATCTAACAAAAAGTGTCCACAAATTTATTGGTTTCCGCCTGCGTAGGATTCAAGCGCATGTAGAAGATCTCGTCTTTAAAACTGCAAAACAAAGGATAACCGCCTTTCTACATCGTTATATAGAAACGTTTGGTAAAGAAATGGTGGACGGTTGGATGGTAAGGCCGTTTTTAACGCACCAGGAAATAGCAGATCTGACAGCTACAGCCAGACAGACGGTAAATCAGGTTCTAAATCAATTTGCAGATGATGATATCATCAAATATTCAAGGCGCTTCCTTCAGCTCAAAGGGAACCTGGATCAGCTCAAGTCATAATTCCTGGCAGTTCATTTCAACTTGTCTGGGAAATGACAGTAAGCTCAATGACCCCCGCTTAGATTTTTGCCATGAAAGGCACAAATTCTGGTAACGATCCGATCAATGTTGATATAATCATCAGACCTGGTTGTAACTTCAGCTATCGCACCTTAAAAACGTTGTTGCAGAGTAAGACTCAATTTCCTTCCATGAACGTTCAAGTTGTAGATATCTCAGTCAGTGGCAAGAATCGCAAAACACTGGGGGGGATTACACCCTCCATCTGGGTCAATGGTGAATTATGGTTCCTGGGGTCATTTTCGGTTGCCAAATTTCATGATCGGCTCAACGCCATTCACTGATCACTTAGGTTCCTGGAATTAACAAAACGGTTCGGCAAAATCGCTACCCCCATCCTGTTTCAATATTAGATTAAGCAACAATCTTAATGCAATATGGTTGAGTTACGAGGAGGATACTGGAATGCTCGGGATCATTGGAGGCACTGGCCTCTATAGTGTGGACTGGATGGATGTTTTGGAAAGTCGGAAAATATGGACACCTTTTGGCCCGCCCTCTGACGAGCTGATTTTTGGTCGCTTAGGATCAACCGATCTTGTTTTTCTACCTCGACATGGCCACACTCATAAAATTTTGCCTTCAGAAGTAAACTATCGGGCAAATATCTGGGCGCTTAAATCAGTTGGGGTCAAGCGGATCATATCTTTTTCAGCCACAGGGAGTCTAAGGCTGGAAATCAAACCGGGTGATTTTGTTTTACCGGACCAGTATTTCGATTTTGTGAAAGGGGCTCGTGAGAAAACTTTTTTCGGTAATGGTCTGGTCGCACATATAGCCACAGCTGAACCAGTTTGTAGCACGCTTAGAGAGCAGGTATTTAATAGCGGGATTCAGCTGGGTCTTACGATTCACAACCGAAAAACATATGCTTGTGTAGATGGTCCCAGGTTGGGGACCCGGGCAGAAAGTCTTTTCCTCCGAGGGGCTGCCGGGTGTGATCTTGTGGGCATGACAAATATTCCTGAAGTATTCCTGGCCAGGGAAGCGCAGCTCTGTTATGCTACCATCGCCATACCAACAGATTATGACTGTTGGATGGATGATCCAGCTCAGCATGTTACTGTACCACAGTTACTTAAGAGATATAGTCAAAGTTTGGATTCCGCAAATTCACTGCTTCGACATGTCGTATTGAATCACGACCATGAACAACCTTGCGCCTGTCATAACAGTCTGGATGAAGCGCTCATGTTTGACCCTCAAACACTATCCGGGGATGCCAAAACCATGATGAATATTTTGCTGAAATAATGAATCATACCGTCCCAAATATCGATAGGAAGCAGATGATCGAGGTAGATCGCCGCATGATCGAAAACTATCAAATATCTGTATTGCAAATGATGGAACATGCAGGTGAAAATCTGGCACGGCTGATTCAGCGCTTCACTAAAAATTTGGATAGCAATGCCATATTACTTTTATGTGGAAATGGTCACAATGGGGGTGGAGGACTGGTGTGCGCCCGTTTTCTGATAAATTGGGGCTATGATGTCTGTGTTGTGACCACTGGCAATCCAGTCAGGCGAAAAGCAGTTACTTCCCGGCACTATGAAACTTTACGCAGAATGGGAGCTACGCTTCTTCACTTTGATCCAATACGCTTTCCCGACCTGCTTGATCACAGCGATCTTGTCGTAGATGCCATGATTGGATATGGATTGGTTGGTGACCTTTCCCCAGAATTGGAAACCATTCTGTCCGCGCTCCAAAATAGAAGTGAATTGACGGTCGTCTCACTGGATGCGCCAAGCGGTCTCGATGTTTCCGGCGGAACAAGCAGCCAAACTGTTCAGGCCAAAGCCACACTGACTCTGGCCCTCCCGAAACTTGGAATCGTGCTTGAGGCCAATCGCTCAGTGGTGGGCGAATTATACTTGGCTGATATTGGTGTGCCGCCCAGTTTATATGCAGAAATGGGGATAGATGTACCCCTGCTGTTTAGAAAATCGTCAATTCTTTTGAGAAATGAGTCTGGAAAATTTGCTGACCTTGAACTATCGAATTAGAACAGGACAAGTTTTCACTGTTTACGTCCTCCTCATGGTCCTCTTGGCTCCGATGAGCAATTCTTTTGCGTCCGAACAACCTGAAACAAGCGATTATCTGCTGGCAACTGGAGGGTTGGGGCTTGCCCTGGGGATGGAACTTTTTGCGAAAGATCGATACTTACCATATGCGCCACGATTCACAACGCCCAATCGACTGGATGCAGGAATTAGAAATCGCATGTTATGGGGTTCAGAAAATAGAGAAGTGGCTGAAGCCTGGAGTGATAGATTAATTTATGCTGTATCCATGTCCAGTTTGCTCTGGGGACCTCTTGCTTCAAAGGAACGTGGACAGACTATGTTGATAAATATGGAAGTTTTCAGCGCAAATAGTCTGTTGACAAACCTATTCAAAATCAGCGCTGGTCGGGAACGACCCTACCATTATTATGGAACACGGGTTTCAATGGGCAAAAAGGACTATGCTTCTTTTTATAGCGCTCATAGCAGTATTGCCTTTTCTCAAGCTGTGAGCAATGCGATGATACTGAGTCTGGATTATCCCGATCGAACGACCCTGATTTGGTCATCATTCTTAGCTACTGCAGGTTTAACTGCCTATTTTCGGATAGCGGGTGACATGCATTATTTCTCAGATGTATTGGTGGGATCTTGCGCAGGATCGCTGCTGGCCTGGACCATTACAAGCTGGGAGTTGAATCGATTTAAACGGATAGAAACTGAAGCTGAGCAATTTTCTCTGAGTTCTCGGGAATCACGCAGGGAATTTGTACTGGTGCTTAAAATACCTTTGGGCTAATCATGCTTTTTAGCGTATTATTGGCAACAATTGATGATTAGAGGAGTCAAGGAAAATGACTGATAAATTACCTGGAAAAAGCAACCAGCAGTCCTGGATAGCAATTGGTGTCATAATAGTTGGCGCCATTTTTCTTTTACAAAGCTTAAATATCATGCATTTAGGGCATTTCCTGAGTGAATGGTGGCCGCTTATCCTTGTGGCAGCTGGATTTTTAAAATTGCAAAATGATGATCGTAGAAATGGTGCAATATTGTTTGTAGCCGGTCTGGTTTTGCTCTCAGCGACTCTGGATTTTATTAATTGGGGTAGCATATTTAAACTCTGGCCCCTGGCTATACTTTATGTCGGTGTCTCCATGCTTTTGAAATCGAAAGGGAAACCCGGTCTTTCCTTTTCAAATGTATCCTCAATAGATGATGACTTTGTGACAGCCTCAGCAATCTTTGGTGGGGTTGAGAAAAACGTATATTCTGAGAACTTCAAAGGTGCCAATATCATGGCTTTGTTTGGTGGGGTTGAACTTGATCTCACCGGTGCAAAAGCCATAGAATCAGGCTGTGTTGTGAATGTCACAGCGCTATTCGGTGGTACAGAGATTAAAGTTCCTGAAAATTGGAACATCATTGTCACGGGAACACCGATTTTTGGAGGCGTCGAAGATAAGTCAAAAGGGGGGGGCGCAGATTCGATTAATGTAACGCTGAACTGCACAGTGGCTTTTGGAGGCCTTGAAATCCGAACCTGATTAAGAGGACATTTAGATTATAAGCTCTACAAAAGACCGGTGTTCGCATCGGTCTTTTTTATTTTGTTCACATTCTTTGGTCAAGTAAATCCCTTTGGTGCCCCTATGTGCTCGTTTATATTGCCGTGCTTTTTAACATTGATGCCCCTGTAGCTCAGCAGGATAGAGCAACGCTTT
>JABMOT010000119.1 GCA_013202385.1 Fidelibacterota bacterium | reverse complement strand
TTTGAAACAGACAACGTGAGAACGATTGCAGGACTCATATTATCCCTATTTGCCCTTTGGCCATATTCATATGGTCAGACGGAAGAACTACAGCCTGTTGGAATTAGCTTTTCTATAAAGGCTACTTTTTACCAACCAGCGAGTACACCCCTCATTAAAAAGGAGAAACAGGGGCTTTTCTTTAGCGATACCAGCCTATATCTCGCTGGACCCTTTAGTGATATGACCTTGAGCAGCGTAAAAAATACTTTGGAAATGGATAGTACTGCTACCTATTTCACCTTCTCCCAGACCATGGATGGCCGAGTGATCGGTATTCCCACCGTTGTCAGTATTGATGACTATGTGGCATTGAGCCTGAATGACAGAAAAGGAAAACTTTTTAAAAAAATCGCCACGGGTCATCTTCAGTCTGAAAAAAGTGGAAGCTCAGAACAATCTTTTGAATTAATCGGTGCTGATATCGCAGGTCAGCGTGTCTCGCTTCGGGTTCGTGGAAATGTGAATATTACTGGAAAACTGCGAAGCGAAGATCGCACAAAGACAACCAACGTCAGCAATGCAAATCAATCAAACACGTTCCAGATTGAGCAGAAACAGGCTTTCAAAATCGAAGGAAAAATTGGTGACCGGATCAGTATCCAGGTGGATCAGGATAGTGAACGCGATTTTGATTTCGAAAACAATATGGAAATCTTTTACAACGGCAATGAGGATGAAATTATCCAAAGGGTTGAAGCGGGCAATATTTCCTTAAGTCTCCCTGGCACCAAACTGGCCATGTTTTCAGGACAAAACAATGGCCTCTTCGGTTTGAAAGCACTGGCCAAAGTTGGTCCTGTTGACATTACTGCAATTGCCTCTCTTGAGCGCGGCCGTAAGGAAAAGTTATCACTCAATGATGATTCCGAAGCTTCCGAAGTGACGGTGGATGATATAACGATTCGACGGAATACTTATTTTTACATAAATAAATTTTATCGTCGCAAGTCTTACCCCTTGAGAGATACTGGGGAGTATGGCCTAACGGGTCGTTCCGTGCAGAACATTCGAGTATATAAAACGCTTTACTCTCAGGGTGGAGATGAACTTACCAATTACGCCAAAATATATAATGAGCCTGCGAAGGACGAGACCCCGGTCACCAGTAGGCAGGTTGTTCAACTGGTACAGGGCGAAGATGGTGACTTTGTACTGTGGGAGGATCTCGGAGTCATTCGGATGAACACACCGGTACAAAGCAATGAGGTGCTGGCCATCGCCTATCAGGATGCTTTTGTTGATACACTGAATCCATTAAAGCCTAACCTCATGGTTCCTGAATACGATCCATTGTTCAATGAAATGTGGACCTTTCAGGAGGGAGACGATATCGCTCTGGGTACACCTGGTATCACCGACACGCTCAGACTGAAAATGATCAAGCCTGATAATGCGCTCCCAAGTGATCCATCCTGGGATCTGGAGTGGAAAAATGTCTACTATTTAAACACTTCTCAAATCAAAAAAGAAGGTTTTGACCTGAAAATAAAACGCAGTCTTGGTGGCAACGATTCAGAACTGGCTGATGATGGTACCCCTTTTTTGCAGCTCTTTGGATTAGATCGCAAGGGTGTGGATACGAATGTGGAGCCCGATGGAATAATTGATCTGGATTACCCCAATATCATCAACTTCAGAAGGGGTGAACTTATTTTCCCCTATTTAGAGCCCTTTAGAGCCGACACTGCTGTTGTGGATCAACCCGAATGGATGACCAATGCAGCCGGTGAGCCCCTCCACAATGGTGGAAATCCCAACCTTGTCAATTACCCGGCTTATCAGAGTAATTCTTTTTATGACAATTCACCAAACACCACTGAATACAAAAAAGACCAAAAATTTCGCATGCATATCAAATATGCAAATCAAAGCTCATCCTTTAGTCTTGGTTTTAATGTGATTGAAGGATCGGAAGAGGTCACCCTCAATGGAGTACCTCTGGAACGGGGCGCTTCGAAAGATTATACCATCGATTACTTCTCAGGCCAGCTCCTGATCTTAAATGAAGCGGCACTGGCACCTGGCGCTGATCTGAACATTAAGTACGAGCTTAATGAGTTTTTTCAGCTGGATAAAAAGGTAATCCTCGGAACCAGGGCTGAAATCAAATTCGGAGAAGATAAAAGCTCATTCATTGGCTTGAGTGCCATCTATTTTTCAAAGAGCAGCATTGATGAAAAGGTAAGAGTTGGCAAAGAACCTATGGAAAACTTTATCTGGGATCTCAATACCAAAATATCCCGGGATTTACCCTGGCTCACCCGCGGTTTGGACTGGCTGCCATTGATAAAAACAGATGCAAAATCCAATGTCACCCTCAGTGGTGAGATTGCCCAGGTCATTCCCAATCCAAACACTGCCGTAAATAAGAATCTAGGCGATGTAGGTCTTGCATATATTGATGATTTCGAGGGGAGTCGACGTGAAGCTCAGCTAAGCATTATTCGAGGTGCCTGGGGACCTGCCTCCGCGCCAGCCGACGGAACGTTTCGGGGCAACAAGGAGCGCGCCTTTACCTACTGGTACAATCCCTATAACCGGATTCTAACAAAACAAATCTGGCCCAACAAAGAAACCAGCGCCCAGGCTCAAAATGATGTTACCGATATTCTCGTGCTTAACGTGATTCCCGATTCCTCTTTCGCATATCGAGAAGGTGCAGCCCCTGGCGACGCCTGGGGTGGTATCATGAGAGCCCTTTCCTCTGGCTATTATGATCAAAGTGAATCCAAATTCCTGGAGCTCTGGGTCAAGGGTGAGACGGGTCGACTGCATGTGGATTTAGGCTATATCAGCGAAGACCAACAAGATGAAACCCAGGAATGGACAGTAAACATTCACGGTGAAAATGTGACCAAAGGTTTTGGTCATCTGGATACTGAGGATATCCGGGATGGTCTTCTACCTGCTGATGGTTTTGTAAGTGAAGAAGAAGATCGGGGTTACGATGGATTGTGGGCGGATTCCACAGATGAAAACGTGCTACTGTACGGTTATCACCACCCAGACTGGGATCTTTATGATTTTGACCCCAATACCACACCTATCAACTACAGGAAAATAAATGGAACGGAAGGCAACCTCACAATTGAAGGCGGCACCTATCCAAATACTGAAGATTTAAACAATGATGGTGCCCTCGATACACGAAATGCCTACTTCACCATGGATGTGGATTTGACCACCGAAGATTATATCGCAGGGCGGACCAAGTTTTCTGACAATACACCAACAGGCTGGAAGCTCGTTCGTATTCCGCTGGCAGATTTCAAGAAAACCGGTCCAAATCCAGAACTGGCCCAGTGGTCTCAAATAAAATTTTCACGTCTCTGGCTGGACGAAGTTCCGGAAGGTGGCGCAGCGCTCCAGATTGCTACCGTCGATATTGTTGGCAACGAGTGGCAGGAACGCGGCGTTTTTTCTGAATATGCCGCCAAGGAGGTGAGTGCCTTAGATTCGCTCCACGGTACCTTGAATGTTATTGTCATAAATACAGAAGACAATCCCTCTCGCTATAATTCCAACGCAGTCCCCGGTAGTTATTCCGCCCCACCTGCCGGTGTTGAAGGCATTCTCGACCCCATCACTCAGTTAAGATCGAAAGAACAGTCCCTGGTAATTCGTGGCGACAATCTTGAACCCGGCTATACTGTGGTCGCAGACAAGCTCTTTCAGGGGTCAAAGGCAAAAGATTTTATCCATTACAAAACAATGAAAATGTTTGTTCATGGCTGGGATCCCTTAAGTGGCATCCCCTACGAGTCCAGCTTTACCAATTATCTTGAAGCGGATACTTCGAGCCTAGAATTCTTCTACCGCTTTGGTGAGACAGATAATGATTTCTATGAAGTCCGACGCCCCATTTTTCCTGGCTGGGACGAGCGCAATCATATTGATATTAATTTATCGGATCTGGCAAATTTTAAACTGGCACTAGAAGATTCTGTCTTCATCATCAACACGTCCCTGTCAAGCGATCCAGACAGTAGCACCTATGATACGCTTTACTGGTCAGCTTTGCCCGCTGAATTAAAATATGCCTCGCGAAAACTGGAGGATGGTGGCTCCATTGCTGTAAAGGGAAGGCCATCTCTTTCCCGCGTAAAACTCTTGAAGACCGGTTTCAGGAATTTAACAGACCAACCCATGAATGGGGAAATCTGGCTGGATGAATTACGTCTAAGCGATGTTGAGAGAAACACGGCCACCGCATACCGAGCCAGTATGAGCATGCAATTTGGTGATGTAGCCAAAATCAATATGGATATTCAACGCGACGATGCTGACTTTCACAACGTGCAGCAGCAATTTGGTACAGGAGATAATTCTATTGCTGCCAACATCAGTGGTAGTTTGTCAGTCCATAAACTCCTGCCAAGTTCGTGGGGTCTTAGTATTCCATTATCCATGTCCTATCGACAAAGTGAAAAGCAGCCAAAATACATAACCGGTAGTGACATCAGAATTGCGGATCTAGATCCAGATCTCCAAGATACGTTAGAGACCATGACCAGCCGCAATGAGGCCTATAGCTGGAATGCTTCAATTTCAAAAAAGGAGAAGTCCGAGCACTGGCTACCTAAATACACAATTGATAATATGAATCTAAAAGTGGGATCCACGAACGGTACTGCCTCAGACGCCCAGAAAAGCGAACAAAAATCAGAAAAAATCGATGGCAGCTTCTCATACAGACTGAATCTTGGGAACGCATTTAAGATACGTCCACTTTCGTTTCTGGAAGGAGTCCCATTAATTGGAGAAAAAATTGCCTCAACTGAAATAGGCTATTTACCCGCAAACATTGGGGCCGATGCTTCCATTGTGGAGAATAAATCCTCTAGTGTCTTCCGCAACCCCAATGCCACGCCTTTGAAGCCTACGCACCAGCTGTCCATGGGTCGCAATTATAACGTGGATTGGAATTTATTAAGCACAGTGAACGCAAAATTCAGTGCCAACCTTTCGAATAATTTGGATAGCTTAAAAGATAGAAAAGAAGATATCATTCGGGAATTAGACTTTGGTCACCTGGGAAGCTACCGGGAAACCTATAATTTGAGCTGGAGCCCGAAGGGCTTAAAGCTTCTATCTCCTTCATTATCCTATTCGTCAAATTTCTCAGCAACAGACAAAATCAATGTTGACCAACCCGGTTTGGATTTGAGTGTGAATTCAAATACATCAGGTAATTTATCCATCAAATTTTCAGATGTTTTTGGACTCATTCATAAACCAGAAAATGCAAAAAAGACCCCTGGAGGAACTACAAAAACTCAACCAGCCAGAGGTCGTGGTCGAGTGACTGAAACCCCTGTTTCAGAGCCGGAAGCTGAACCGAAAAAAGCTGAGGAAGCTGACCCCTTCACCTTGGCCAAGTTGCTCGATTTTACCTATAACACTCTTGATCGTATCGATGCACTCTCTCTAAATGTGACTCAGGGACAGAGCACATCCAATTATCGCCAAATTGCCTCTTTGGACACAATTTCCGTAGTTCGGGCAGGAGATACAACGGGGGTCGCTGATTCACTTGTTTTGGTTGTAAACGAGTTGAAGATTTCAGATGTAGGTTACGGGTACCGAATGGGTTTCAATACTGGATTGGAAAATCTGAATCACCCCGATGCAACCAACCCTGTGGCAACCACAGATAATTTCAATCTGACTGCCCGGTCCGGTCTCAAGTTGAGCAAGACCATGACCACCAAATTTACCTTTTCTCTGGGCCAGAAAACGACACTGGTCAACAAAAGCCAGGGAGAGGTCATCGCCACCAATATGGACTTTTTGCCCAGCGGAAGCATCTACGGAAAGCCCAAATCCGAATTTTCAGCCTTTGGAACATCAGGTTTCCCCATGCCCTCATTCAATCTGAGATATTCAGGATTGAAAGATATTAAGTGGCTTCAGAAATATATCACAGGTGCCAGTCTGGATATGAATTATGCCGGGAAAAAAACTGCCAAACAAGACAAGGGAGTACTCACTGGAGAAACCTACTCCATCGCCTTTTCACCCCTGATTGGGCTCAGCATCCAGGGTAAAAACAGTATTAATGGATCCTTGAATTACAGTTTGACCAAGAGTATCAGCAATACAATTAGCGTTTCTGATCTGATTACTTCGAACCAGAATTTTAACCAATCTGTAAATGCCGGGTTGACTTACTCCCACCGTGGTGGCATGACAATACCACTGCCCATGATGGAGGATAAATATCTGGAGAATAATATCGATTTTCGACTAGAGATTGCCTACACCCATGAGCAGGAATACAAAGGAACCGAAACAGCGACTTCTATCGAATTTGGAGAAGGTCAATATACCAAAACACTTTCTGCACGCCCCAGCATCCAATACAGTTTTACGTCTAAAGTCTCTGGCAACATCTCCTATGATTACAGGATAACAGACACCCGCGCCCATGGGCAGCAAAATGTTGGTGATTTTCAATTTGGCGTAAATATTCAGATCAAGGGATAAGCAGATTATGAGATTGATTTCCAGAACTTTATTGCTGTCTTGGATAACGTTTGTAATCTGTGGATTGCCCCTGTCTGCCCAGACCGGTTTTGATGCTTCGCGTGCCTTTAGTTATCTGGAGACCCAGTGCGATTTTGGGACCCGCGAACCAAACTCCAAAGGTGCGGAATTGGCCGTGAATTATTTCAAAGACATGCTTGAGCCTCTTGCTGACACCCTACATTTGCAAACCTTTGAAATGAATGATCCTTATGGAGCTGGAAAACTGACGCTGACCAACATAGTGGCCCGTTTTCAACCTGAGAAATCGCAACGAATTATTTTATGCGCTCACTGGGACACCAGACCCAGAGCAGAGTATGATGGCCGCTCACCTGCGACACCTATGCTCGGAGCCAACGATGGGGCCAGCGGCGTGGCCATTTTGCTCGAGATCGCCCAACAGCTTCACAACAATCCCATCAATCCGGGGATTGACATTATATTTTTTGATGGAGAGGATTATGGGAAGCCTGGAGACCTGCAATACTACCTGCTAGGCAGCCGTTATTATGCAAAACACCCCTATCCGCCCATGGCTCAGCAAGTCATTTTGCTTGATATGGTGGGAGATGCTGAACTCAGCATCAAAGTTGATCCAGTGTCATACCGCTCCGCTCCACGCGTGATCGAAGAAATCTGGTCCATTGCTGCTGAAATTGGGTATGATCAATTCCAGCTGGTTCAGGGTTCCGCAATGTATGATGACCATGTCCCCTTTATCGAAAGGGGAATCCCGGCTATTGATATTATCGATTTTGAATACCCTGGCCCCGATAATCAATACTGGCACACCCACGCAGATACACCTGATAAATGCAGCCCGGAAAGCTTGGAAGCAGTGGGAAATACCCTGCTAAGCTGGTTATACCGACAATGAGAGACCGATAAAAAGGAGCCTCCAGCCATGAGTAAACTTTATGCCAATCCTTTTATATGGGGTGAACCAGTCAGCAGCACGCACTATAACCCCCGTCCTGAGGAACAATCCCTTATCCTGGCTGCCATCGAACAACAAACGCCCCTGGTCATCACTGGTAATCGGGGCAGCGGAAAAACAAGTCTGCTCAGACAAGTCATAGAAAAAAGCCCCATCCCCTCAATTTATTTCGATTTGAGCTTTGTGGTCAATCGTGAAGGCTTGATCAATTTATTACTCGCTGGGATTGAAAAAAGTTATCCCCAGGCTAAAACCGATGGAAGTGTGGCGGCTTTGCATACCCAGGGGGGGAAAACAACGCTGGATGCTGTTTTCGAATTGTGGTATGAACTGGTGAAAAATAACGATAAAAAATTCGTCATAGTTTGGGATGAATTTCAACATCTGGCAAAGCAAAAAGAAAATATTGTTGAAGAATTACGGGTCTGTATGAAAGACAGACGGAGCATTGCCCACATTTTTATCAGTCCGCGTGAGGACGTGCTGAACGAAATTTTTAGCGATCCCAACAAACCATTTTTCGTAAAAATTGAAAAGCTCAGGGTCGGCAATCTTAATTTACAATCAACCTCCCGGTATTTGTCCCAACGTTTTCGTCGTATGGGTCTCAGTGATTTTGATTTGCCAGAAGCAATCTGGAATTTTACCGAGGGACAGGCCCAATTGACTCAAAGATTAGCATATTGTCTGGCACAAATATGGTTGGAGGGTACTACAAGCCGGCTTCTCGAGCGCAGTATCGGGAAATTGTTGATCCAGGAAAATGTCCTGTATACTGCCCAGTGGGATAATTTTGGCTTGAATGAAAAGCGGTTACTGATGGGATTAGCGAGTGGCTATTCTCGCCCTACAGAATTGGGGTTTATCAGTATGTTTGGTCTTTCAGCCACCAGCACCGCCCACAATACTGTTCTGAAGTTGCTCCGTGAGGGCTGGCTTGTCAATCGGGATGAAGGCTACCATATTTACAACCCGATCTTTTTAAAATGGCTCCAGGCCAGTAGAGGGCTTTCCTGATGGACGTGACCTCTCAATGGATTTCCGCTGACATTTCGATTTCTGAGCAGTATCGGGAAATTGCAATGGATTTTGCCCTGGCACTTGGTGGCCTGGCGATTGTTGAAAAGGAGGAAGTCTTCCAGGTAAGTTACCCTCTAGATAATGATGTTCAATTGATCCTGAACGAGCTGACCCTTTTTATAAAAGATCTGGATCAAAGAGCAAGTATCGGTCATGATATTGTGGATCAAGAAAACTGGAACAAAAATTGGCAGGCCTTCTTCAAACCAACACAAATTACTGACCAGCTCATTGTCCTTCCTGAATGGGAAGCTGTGGAGACCTTTCCCCATAAAGTTAAAACCCGCATTCGACCGGCCATGGCCTTTGGCACAGGAACTCATGAGACCACCCAACTCTGCCTTCAAATGCTGGCAGCCTGTATAACAGGGGGCGAACGAGTTATCGATATTGGCACCGGTAGCGGCATCCTGGGGATAACTGCCTTGCACCTTGGTGCAACTGAGGTAGATGCCCTTGAAAATGACCCCTTTACCAAAGATAATATTCAGGATAACCTGGCATTGAACGGTATCCATTCAGGTTTTAATCTGCAGATAACTGAAAATCCTGTACTGAACACACCGTATGACCTTTTGGTGGTGAATATCATCCGAGCCCGTCTTTTCCCCATACTCCCTAAATATTTTCAAGCGGTACGTTTTGGTGGGAAAGTGATTGTCTCTGGCTTGCTTGCCATAGAAGACGAGGAAACCAGAGCTTTGCTGGCCGCATCACCCTGGAAAATAATTAAACAGTTCACCAAGAATGAATGGATCGCTTATTTATGCGAAGTCAAATAATCTTTACTGCGCTCTTGATCTTCAGTTTGATCCAGTGCGAACAGACACCGACAACTCTGGATGAAATAGCCTACACTGGGGATTCAGGTGAGACACCTTTTTCCGCTTCGATCTCCGCCTTTGAGTTCGATTTTCTTTCACAACAATTTTTCTTCTCCGTTTTGGCTACCAGCCCATCGACTGATCTGGCTATCAACGCTGAGCTTCTCGTTTCAGGCCAGGTTATGGCTTCCCTGGTCCTGAACGACTTAGGAAATGCTGGAGATATTCAGATAAATGATCATTCCTTTGATGCGAATTGGCGACTCCCGGATTCCCTGGCCACTCTCTTTGACACACTCTGGGTTTTGAATATTAGCGCCAGTTCAAATGCCGAGACCAAAACTCTAACGAGATCGCTGCAACCGCTACGACCCGCCGCCCCAAACATCTTACATGTACTTCATCTGGACACACTCACTCTGGCATCTGCGGCTTTGGTTCTGGATACATTACGGGTTACTGTCAGCCATTCACAGGGTCTGGATGAAATCAGAAATGTAAGCATGATGTCCCTTAAACCGGATGGGGAATATGCCAATAATGGCCAGCCCATCCCCCTCTATGATGATGGGGGTGACGTCGTCTTCTTTACCTTCGGTGGTATTGACTTTACCAGCGGTGACAGTATCGCCAATGATGGGGTCTATAGTTTGCTTCTGGCTTTGAGTCCCACCAATCTGAGCGGTACCTATTTATGGACCTTTAACGCCAGAACCTGGCTGGGGATTGAGGCAACACCCTTGACAGATTCACTCATTGTCCTGCCAGCGCCCAGTCTGGTGAAACTCTCGTCCAATGCGCCAGAAATGTTGGGAGTGTTTGAATGAAAAAGCTGATCACTCTGGGAATTTTACTCGTGTCCATTTCTTTGGAGGCTCAACTCCTGCGTCCGTCCACCTTTTCACTGGAATCTGCAGATACAGTCTATAGTGGTCTCATTGGAAGCAGCATATCTGACCTTGCCGGTCATGGTGACACCCTCTGGCTGGGTTCAGGTCATGGACTGAGTGCCAGCTATGATAATGGAGCATCTTTTGTTGGCTTCAGCCAACGTTTTTCGAATTTGGGTCAGGGTGGGGTTTCGGCACTGGAGGTTTGGGGAGATACCATCTGGGTTGCCACAGGTTTTGATACTACCACAGGTTTCGGGGACCTGAAGGCAGGCGGTGGAATCAGCCGTTCTTTCGATGCAGGCGCTTCATGGACTCATTTTGAACAACCCATGGATACTCTGAAAATGACAGTGGTCAATGGCGACACCAGTTATGAAAAATATTCGGTCATGAATGTTTGGGGCGTCCCATTGCTCAGTGTTGATGTGGTCACGCCGATTCAGAATATTAGCTATGATCTGGCTTTTGATGGGACCCGTTTATGGGCCACATCCTTTGGGGGAGGTCTGAGAGTCTCCCGTGATTTAGGTGAATCCTGGGAACGGGTGCTGTTGCCATGGGACGAGTTTGACAGACTTGATTCCACGACCATCCAAAATCTTGGCAGCGAAATTGATGATAACCCAACATATTATGCGTTGGATCCCCTCCAGCATTACAATCACATCGCCTTTGCAGTAAAAGCCTGGAATGATACGGTCTGGGTCGGAACTTCCGGAGGTGTGAATCGCTCAACAGATGGTGGCTCTACCTGGGATCATTACACGTTTCAAAACTCAAACATTTCTGGAAATTGGGTCATCGCTCTTAATCGACAGAAACTGGAAGATGGTTCAGAAAGCGTCTGGGCATCCACAATCACAACCGGAGTTGGTGACGTAACCGGTTTAAGTTTTTTCGATTTGGAAACCGGCTATTGGAGAGCCCCCTTTCTGGGCTACAGGATCTGGAATATTGCCTCAGATGCACATAGCATTTATGCTGCCACAGATTTTGGTTTATGGAAATCCAAAGATGCCCTCCATTTTAGTCCACTACCCAATTACCATAATGCCGATTATTCTGAAGCTATTTACTCAGACGCTGTCTATTCAGTGCTTGTAAACGAGGATGGTGGCATATGGGTCGGTACGGGGGATGGTCTCGCGATCAGCCACGATGAAGGACTCAGTTGGAATATTCACAAAGCGCGTAGTTCAGATTCAGGCGAGTTCTATGCCTACCCCAACCCATTTACACCGAAATATGATAAGGTTCTCAAAGGACAGGGAAATCTAATTATTCGCTTCAAAGCAAATGCAGGGGAAGATGTTTCCATCTCGATTTTTGACTTCAGCATGCACCGAGTAAAAACGCTAGTAGAAAAAGCCAATACTCCATTTTCCGGTCCCCAGGAACGAACCTGGAACGGACGGAATGATGGGGGCTATCTGGTTTCCAACGGAACTTATTTTATCAGAATTGAAGTAGAATCTGAACTCCACTGGACGAAAGTGATGGTGATCAATTGAAACCCGCAATAAGGTCGAAATTTTCTGTCATCCTGAGCCTGAACCCCGCAGCATGCGGTGGGTCCGAGGATAGCCCGGGGATCATACCGTCATGCTTCGATAAGCTCAGCAAGACAAAGCGAGGATTCCTGAGATTGAAATCAAACATTGCTACAATTCTGACTTTTTTCGGGTTGGCTCTAGGATTTTCGCACAGCGCTTATGCCTCTGGGCTCGGTGGATTCACAGGCACATCCTCTCGCTTTACATCCGATCCACTGGCTGCTGGCACAGGGGGGATTACTCTGTTCCGCAATAGCAGTACCAATAGTTATTCTCAAAACCCGGCCTCCCTGGCTTCCACTAACAAAAGCAGTTTTGATGCTGGAATGGTACAGCTATCACTGGATCGTTTCATCTATACACTAAACGCCACTGTACCCTTACCACCTACAGCAAATTTGGCCATTGGTGTCATTGCTGCTGGAACCAACAATATTGAAGCGCGAGATTCGCGAGGTTATCCTGCCGGTCAATTGGATGATACTGAAATGACCTATCTGGTTTCATTCTCAAATCGCTTTTCAGAAAAACTGGCCTTTGGATTAGCGCTAAAAGTATTGACCAAACGCTTCAGCTCAGATGATGATTGGCTGGATCTAAAAGGCAGTGGTTTTGGTGCTGGTGTGGGGATCAGCTATAGTCCTCGCAAGGGCAGCACCTTTGCCCTGGCTCTCAAAGATTGGAACAGCAGCTATAAATGGAAGACTCAGGATTTGTTCGAAAGAGGCAGCAGTTATAAGGATGAGTTTCCGATGAGTATTTCCTGGGGTTGGCTTCAGGAAATGAATGCATTCTCATTTGCCTTTGAGCATGACCATTATTTTATCGGCGAAGAAATTTTCCGAACCGCTGTCACATGGAATGCCTGGGAACAACTTTATTTGAATACGGGAATAAGTTATGAAGATGAGACTATATTCCCCGGTGTCAGCGCGCGCTATGAAATGTCCTGGAATCAGGGTCCCCCTATGCATATTGACCTGGGCATTCGCGCTGGAACCAGGGGTGAAGGTCTGCGAAACTATTTGGGGTGGGGAGTGAATTTCTAATGACTAAACGGCTCTTAATCCTGTTGGCCTTGCTCAGTATTACGCTGGGTCAGAGTGGCTTTGATATTCTGAATACTCCCACAGATTCCCGCGACGCAGCCCTGGGTCTTAGCTTGAATCCCACGGTAAAACCGACACGGATATTGACTCACCCCGATCACACAGCAACTCTGAGTGTCTGGAATTGGGTGGTTGATGTTCAGGGAGCTTATCTGGGGATCGGTATAAAAAATGCCTATTTGAATTTTCAGGCCATAACGAGTGGAGAGTTAGAATATCGCAATGAGATTCCCAGTGAAGAACCTCTAAGTACGTTTCAGTACACAATTTTTAATACAGGCGGTTCATATGCCCATGAGCTGGGTTCACTCATCCTTGGTTTGGGAGGCGAGCTGGTCTACGAGCGTACCCTGAATGCGGCCGCTACTGGTCTTTCCCTCAATCTGGCAATGGCATATCGACTCAATGATATATTCATACTCAGTGGTGGTCTGCGCCACTTTGGAACTACAGGCAAATTGGTTGAGGAGAGCAGCACGCTCCCTACTGAACTCTGGTTCGCTTCTGATGCTGATTTCAATAATTTTTCCATCCTGGCTGAATTGAATAATGGACCTATTCCCGCTGCATTTGGTGTTTCCTATTCCCTGCTGGATAACTTTGAGATTTTGGGAGGTCTTCAATTGGAATCAGCCGATCCTGAAATGAAATTTCATCCCTCTGCAGGCTTTTCGGCAGCCTGGACCACGTTCCGGATGGGCTATGCCATCTATCAAATGGATCATAATCTGGGGCCCCGCCACTTCATTTCCTTATATTGGAGTTACTAAATCAGAACTCTGATTTGGAGGAGCTAAAAAATGGATAAAAAGACTGTTATTACAGAATTTGCTGCCCATGTCTCCAAAGGTAAAGCTTCATTTTTTCAAAAATATGATATGGATTTCGTCATGGGACATCGTGAAGGTGCCTGGATTCATGATATGGATGGCAAAAAACGTTTGTTTAATTGTCATTCAAATGGCGGCGTCTTCAATCTGGGTCACCGCAATCCTGAGATTATTACAACCTTAAAATCTGCCCTGGATGAGTTGGATATCGGGAATCACCATTTTATGAGTCAGGAACGAACAGCGCTGGCGAAACTTTTGACAGATAGCATGCCTGGAGATCTGAATGTGTGCATTTTTGGGGTCGGCGGTGGTGAAGCAGTGGATCTAGCCTTGAAGCTGGCCATGGGACATACGGGTCGGGCTAAAATTATTTCTGCCAGTGGTGGCTTTCATGGTCATACTGGACTGGCGCTGGCTGTGGGTGATGCCCAATATCGCGATCCCTTTGGTATCAATAACATTTCCATGAATCAGATTCCATTTAATGATTCGCAGGCGCTGGCCTCCGCTCTTGATAAAGATGTGGCTGCTGTGATTCTGGAAACGGTGCCATCCACTTTGGGAATGGTCATGCCCAGGGACGGCTACCTCCAGGAAGTTCGAAGTCTTTGCGATAAAAATGGCACCCTGCTGATAATGGATGAAGTTCAGTCTGGTCTGGGTCGTACCGGAAAGCTCTGGGCTTTTGAATATGCCGGAATAACTCCTGACATGGTCATCATTGGCAAGGGGCTTTCCGGTGGGATATACCCCATTTCGGCAACGGTTATTCGTGAGCCGCTAGATGCTATTTTTAAACAAGACCCCTTTGTGCATATTTCGACTTATGGCGGGTCGGAGTTGGGCTGTCGGGTAGCTCAGCGGGTACTGGAAATCTCTTCAGATGCACGCTTCCTCGAGCGGGTACAGGTGGCAGGTATGCGCATTCATGAGCAGCTTGAATTGCTTCAAAATAAATACCCGAATTTTTTGCTGGGGATTCGGCAGACCGGTCTCATGATCGGCCTTGAGCTCAGGGATGAGTATGGAGGGCCGGCACTGACAAAAGCTGCCTATGACCATGATCTGCTTATGATCTATGCTAACAATGATCCTTCAGTGAGTCAATTTCTACCGCCCTTGATTATCAGCAATGATGAAATCGATTGGGTCATGAGGCAACTTGACAAGGCCTTGGATTCAGCCCGGAAAATACGGACAGCATTAAAGCTAAAAGACATTGGCAGCAACCTACTCAAACGCTTCACAGGAAATGGCTGAGTTGAAACTAAATGAGGAAATACTTCAAGAATTTGAACGGGGTTTAAACCCCCAGAATCTTCAGATATCTACCATTCCATGTCAGGTCCTAGGCTATGGTGAAATATCCACAGTGCTTCAAATTAACGAGGAACAAACGATCGCAGCCAAGCGAATGCCTTTGTTCTCAACGACGGCTGGCGCGGAAAAATACGCTGAGAATTACCAGAACTATTGCGATCGATTAAGAGAGGCTGGCTTAAAGGTTCCAGAGGATATAACCATTTCTGTAAGAGGTCATGGTGATCTTACAGTGCTTTATATCCTGCAAAAGCAGTTGCCACCAGAACGCTTCTGTCACAAACTGATCCATAGCGAAACTGAGATCTTTCTAAATGAGATGGTCCTCAGAATTGTCCAGGACATTGAGAAGATCTGGACCTATAACCAAAATCATCAGCAAAAAATTGAACTGGCCATCGATGGACAATTATCGAATTGGGTATTATTGGAGTCTGGTGAATTACTATTCATTGATACTTCCACCCCACTCATGCATGAGAACGGAATTGAAGTCCTCGACCCTGAACTTTTACTCAAAAGCGCACCCTCCTTCTTACGCTGGCTGATTCGCTGGCAGTTTCTAGATGATGTTATGAGTCGTTATTATGATCCTCATCTGGTCTATACAGATCTGATTGCAAACCTGTTTAAGGAACAGTGTCCTGATTTGGTTGATCCCTGGATAAAAGCGATTAATTCAGCAACGAAGGGCAGGGTGATTTCACTATCCCGCAATAAAATTGAATCTTATTACAAAGAGGATAAACTCATTTGGAGTCTCTTCCTCGCTTTAAGAAGAATTGATCGATTTATTAAAATGAAGCTTATGCAACAACGTTATGAATTCGTTTTGCCTGGCAAGATCAAACGCTAACAATGGGAACAGGATTATTTTTATCCACGGATGAACTTAGATTGACCCAGCTGAGAAACTCACAAGGCTTTTGATGGGTAACACACAAGATATGAGGATCCTTTTTTTAGAAACTGTCACAGACCTTTTTAATTCGGGAACAGACAAATGCGCCGTTTGATTAACACTGATACTAACGAGGTTATCAGGGTGAACAATATTAGGAGCAGAACTTTAACTTATTTGACTGCGTGCTATTGCGGCTTGGTGGTCGGAGAAAACTTATATGTGTGATACCTTTGTGGCATTACCATCTGTAACGCGAGATGGGAGTACGATCTTTGGCAAAAACAGCGATCGAGAGGCGTCTGAATTGCAACTGTTGGAGTTCAACCCAGAGTGCCGTCACGATCCAGGCGAATTGGTCGACTGTACCTATATGAGTATCCCTCAGGTTGAAGAAACCCATGCTGTTCTGCTCAGCCGACCTTTTTGGATGTGGGGTGCTGAAATCGGAGCCAATGACAGAGGTGTGGTCATCGGTAATGAAGCTGTGTTCACGAAGATGCCCCAACAAAAGGATACTGGATTGACAGGTATGGATCTTTTACGTCTGGCCCTGGAACGTCGTAGTACTGCCCGTGGCGCTCTTGATACCATTACAGAATTGCTCAATAAATACGGCCAGGGAGGCAACGGTGGTTATCGAAACAAAGCCTTCTTTTATCACAATAGTTTTCTCATCGCTGATCCCAATGAAGCCTGGGTCCTTGAGACTGCCGGACATCTCTGGGCAGCAAAAAAAGTTGAAGATTATTATGCAATCAGTAATGGCTTGACTATCGGTGCTGATTTCGATCTTATGCATGAAGATCTCATCTACAATGCCCTGGAAAAGGGCTGGATAAAGAAGAAGGCTGATTTCCATTTTGCAAATTGCTATTCCGATACTTTTTACACGAAGTTTTCAGCCTGCGCCACACGTCGGGGCAGATCACAGGAATTGTTAAGAAAACAGTCTTATGGTATTACCGATGCCTTTACCCATCTGAGAGATCATGGAGACGCTGCATATCGTCCTGACAATCACTTCCTGATGAATCATGTCTGTGCCCATGCTGGAGCGAGCCCGGCACGACAGGCCTCCCAATCCACTGCATCCCTGGTGGCACATTTAACTCCAGACCTTAACACTTTCTGGGCCACTGCGACATCAAGTCCATGTTCCTCTGTATTCAAACCGGTCTGGTTTGGGGAAAAACCACTGCCGACCTCTTTTGTGGGCGAGAATGTGGATCAGTATGATGAGGATATTTTCTGGTGGCATCATGAGGGACTCCATCGCCAGATGCTAAAGGACTTTGTTCACAGACACGAACTTATTCGCAAGGAATTCGATGTGCTTGAAGAACGCTGGATAGCGGAAGCGTCGAAAGTGAGCGCCGAAGACAGAGCCAGCCTCACTGCAGAAGCTTTTAACCTGGAGCGTGAAATTGCTGATGCTCTGATCGCCATGATAGAGACTGAGACAGTTCAGCACAAACCTCACTTCCCCTATCGACGTTTCTGGAAAAATCAAAATGCGCTGGTGGATTTGGAGTTGAAATAGGCTCCTGAGTCTAGATCCTTTCAGGCTGAGGGCGACTTCTTGGGATAACTTCTTCTTTTGACACGAATGAACACGAACTGAGATTTTGTTAAAATATCTATTCGTGAGGGGGTCAAGAGAGATTGCTTCGTTTCACTCGCAAAGACGAGAGATACAATATTTCGGAGTTAATCCAAGGTTCGGGCGATAATCCTTGTGTG